>JAQUQF010000042.1 GCA_028749105.1 Acidobacteriota bacterium
CAGCGCCCGGTAGGAGTCGAGGATCACCTGGTCGGTGAAGTCGCCCTTCTTTTTCTTGCCGATCACCGGGTTGATGAACAGGCCGTCGACGATCGACTGCGCCGACTTCTGCACGTACTCGTGGCCGAGGTGCGACACGTTGCGCGTCTGGAAGCCGACCACGGTGTTCCACTTCTTCTCCTTGAACAGAACCCGGGTCTCACGCGGGGTCAGGTAATAGGCCGGAAAATGGGTGATGGGGTCGCTCAGAAAGTTGATGCTGCCGCCGATGAACAGCTCGCCGCTGGCCTTCAGCGCCTGGACGCCGGGGTGCTTCCCGTCGGTTGTGCCGAAGATGTTCCGGGCGTACTCCTCGAAATCCCAGGTGTACATGTCCTCCACCTGCATGGAGGCGATCGCCTTCTCCCTGGTTGTGAGAATGATGGTGTCGTTTTTGCCGAACTTTTTCGCCGTTTCGCGATCCACCGGCAGGACGATGGGCAGGGTCCAGGCATAACCGCTGGCCAACCGGCTGTTCTGCACCACTTCCCGATAGTCCTCCTGGTTCATGAAGCCTTTGAGAGGGGAAAAAACGCCGGTGGCGATGTTCTGCACCTCGATGGCTTTCTCCTCATCGATTTCCAGATTGAAGAACTTGTCGCGGCAGGAGAGGATGGCCTCCCGTTCCTTCATCGATAGATTGCGGTCGATCAACTCGCCGCCGTGTGGTTTGACGATCATGCTCTTCTCCTTAGCTGATGTAGCCGAGTTTCTTCAGTTTCTCGCGCACTGCGTCCTCGTCGGCTTGGGACAGGCCGCCGGCGGCGCTGTTCTGGGCCGCGTAGCTGCTGAGGATGTGGACGACGAAGGTGGACAGGTCGGGGAAGCTCTGGCCGGCCAGGATCTTGATCAGGTCCTGGCGCAGGTAGTCGGGGATGGCGATCTCCCTGCCGGACGGCTTCAGGTAGCCCAGATCCTCCAGCTTGTCCATGACCTTCTTCAGGGATTCGTCCACGCTCTCCCGGTCGCTCTCGATCACCAGCTCCGGGTTTTCCGGCTCCTCGAAGGGGTCGGAGATGCCGGTGAAGTTCTTGATCTCGCCGGCGATGGCCTTCTTGTACATCCCCTTGACGTCACGCTCAATGCATTTTTCCAGCGCGCACTTGACATAAACCTCGACGAAGTTGCCGATCATGCCGCGGATCTCGGCGCGGATGCTGCGGTAGGGCGAGACGAACGCCGCCGTGGTCACGGCTCCGTGCTTGGTCAGCAGCGAGCAGACGAAACCCACGCGGCGGATGTTCTCATCGCGGTCTTCCTTGGAAAAGCCCAGCCCCTTGCTCAGGTATTTGCGGGTGACGTCGCCGTCCAGCTCCTCGCAGAGGATGCCGCGCGTTTTGAGTTCCGCGCTCAGTTTCTGTGCCAGAGTGGTCTTTCCCGAACAGGGAAGACCCGTGAACCAAACCGTTACGCCTTTCATTTGTTACTCCTTGTCTATCGATAATTCCGAATGGTCAGCGCTGCACGACCAGGTACTTCTTGGGCAGGATGAGCTTGCTGGAGAAGCGGACGTTGGTCAGCAGGATCATCGCCCGTTCGCGGTCGGGAAGCTCCTCCTGGAAGATCCCTTCCCAGCCTTCGAAATCGCCTTCGTCGATCAGGATGCGGTCGCCCTGGCGGAAGCTCTCCTCGCGCTTGCGCAGCATGACCAGGCCGCCGCTCTCGCGCGACTTGATGTCCTGGATCTTCTCGTCGGCCAGGGTCCACAGGTATTCGTTGCAGCCGAGGAGGGACTTCACCCCGTGCGTGTAGCGCACTTTCTGGTAAAATTCGGCGATGTCGAAGCGGGCGAAGAGGTAGCCGCTGAACAGCGGCGTGATCCGGTCGATCTTGCCCCTGTTCTTCTTGACCTTCTTGTTGTAGACCGGCAGGTAGACATCGATGTCCAGTGTGCGCAGTTGTTTTTCGGCGACGAATTCCTGCTTGGGTTTGCTGTTGACGATGAACCAATCGCTGCCGGAAATGTCCTTCATCTGAAAATTTTAGAATAATTCGGCCGCGTTGTCAATGGATGCGAGGCTTGCTGCGGAGGACCTGCAAGCCATTCCCAGCCAATTGCGGTCTTTTTCACGGTAATTTATGATATAATAAAACCCTCGATAAAAGGAGAAAAATGCCCCAAAAAGAAAATAACAGCCAGGGCGAAGAGATCCTGGACGAATACACCAGGCCGTGGTGGCAGAACTCGAAGATCTGGCTGGGTGTGACGGTGCTGGTGATCGCGGCGGTCTTTGCCGTCGTCTACAAGAAGACCGTGCTGAACACGGCCATCACTCCCGCCGAGCTGAAAGCCGCCATCGTGCTGTTCGATATCTCCAGCCAATGGAAGGTCACGGCCAGCGTCGACGACGAGGACTTCAAGGGGATTATCCTGGCCCCCGAGGTCTCCTTTCGCGTGCGCAACGTCTCGAAAAGGAACCTGAGCTATGTGTTCCTGCTGGGGGTGTTCCGCTTCATGGACACCGGCAAGGTGATCGGCGAGGGCTACCGCATGACCATGCGCCGGCCCCTGCCCCCGGGCGGCGAGAGCGAGCGCATCACCCTCAATGCCGGCTTCGGCTACCGCGCGACCTCGGCGGCGGCCTTCGAGAAATACAAGCAGGACTGGCGCAACACCTTCTGCGAAGTGTTCGCCAAGTCGCACAATTCCGGGTTGACCATGCTGAAAACTTTCTACATCAGCCGCAAGATCGCTGGGCAGGATGTTGAGGTCACGATCAAGTAAAAAAAGGCTATTTCAGAAGTTCGCCGATTTTTTCCCTGAGATCGCTCCCCCGCAGTTGGTTCGCCGCCATCTTGCCCTTGCGGTCGATGACAAAGGTTGATGGGATATACTCCACCTGGTACTTTTCGGCGAGCGTACGCGCCGCCTCGCGGTCGATGATGTGCACCCAGTCCATCCCTTTTTCCCTGACGAACTTGCGGGCCGCGTCGAGGTCGCGGTCCAGGCTGACGCTGATCAGCACGAACTTCCTTTTCCCGAAACGCTTCTGGATGTCGATCAGGTGGGGAACCTCGGCGCGGCAGGGAGGGCACCACGTCGCCCAAAAGTCGAGTAGCACGACCTTGCCCTTGAGAGCGGAGAGGGTCAGGCTCGCGCCGGAGATGTCGGTCGCCGTGAAGTCGGGCGGCGTGCCCCCCGTCGCCTGCGCTCGGCAGGATGAGGCGGTCCCCAGGAGTATGGCAACGAAAAGCCATGATATTTTCATTGTTTTCATGTTAATATTATACCATGGAAGGTGCATTTTACAAGTCCGGATACTGTCCGGGCCTGACGCCGCGCCGGCGTCTTGTTGTTTCCCTGGGGGCATTTGCCAAAATGGCTGATTCATACTATAGTGATGCCAGCGACCGGTTGAAATGGATGCCGGCCGGTTTGGGAAAAAAATCAACTTGAGGTGAACACATGTCCTATTTGCTGGATGTGAAGGAGATCCTGGATTTCGCGGTCTATATCGAGGAGCGGGGCTATGAGTTCTATGTGGAGGCGATGAAGAAGTTCCCCGAGCCGCGCGCCACCGTACTGTTCCAATACCTGGCCGACGAGGAGTTCAAGCACGGGAAGGTGTTCCGGATGCTGATGGAACAGGGCGGCGATATCCGGAAAGGGGAGGGCGATGCCGAATACCAGGCCTACATGAGGGAGTTCATCAAGGCCCATCAGCTGGGCGACAGGGAGGCGATCAACGCCAAGCTGTCCCGGCTCTCCACCCTGGAAGATATTCTCGACCTGGCCATGGGCTTCGAGAAGGATTCGATCGTCTTCTTCTCCGAGTTGAAGGACCTCTATGCCAAGGGGCATGGCGCCGCCATCGAGAAGGTCATCCGCGAAGAGATGGGCCATCTGCGCAAGATCTTCCAAATGAAGCGGGAAGCGGTCAAAAAATAGATCGTTGCGGGAAAGGATCGGTTTTTCAGGAGGGAGCATGAAATTGATGGAAATAATCGAGAAACGGCACGCGTATCGTTCACTGGGCCCAGCCAAGATCGATGAGGACCTGGTCCGCGACCTGGCGACGGCTGCGTCGCTGTCGGCCTCCTGCTTCAACAAGCAGCCCTGGCGCTTCGTTTTTGCCTATGAAAAGGAAGTGCTGGAACGGCTGAAGGCGGCCATGAGCAAGGGCAACGAATGGACCGGGGCCGCCTCGCTGATCGTCGCCGTCTGCAGCCGCAAGGACCTTGATTGCGTGGTCAAGGAGCGGGAATATTACCTCTTCGACACCGGCATGGCTACCGCCTTTCTGATCCTGCGCGCCACCGAGATGGGGCTGATCGCCCATCCTATTGCCGGCTATGACGAGAACAAGGCAAAGGAGATCCTCGGCATCCCGGCCGACATGACGCTGATCACCCTGGTCAATGTCGGCACGCATCTTTTGCCGCCCAACGCCCTGTTGAGCGAGAAGCAGGCGCAAGGCGAAACGGGAAGGCCTGAACGCCTGCTCCTGCCCGAGATCATGAGGCTGAACCGCTTCTAGGCCCGGAGCGGGAATGGCGCGCTAGCCCAGCGTCTGGATGGCGTCTCTGGCCAGCTGATCGGCCCGTTCGTTCAACGTGACGTTGCTGTGCCCGGCCACTTTCTGGAAGGCGATGCGCGGGAACTTTTCCTTCAGCGCCAGCAGCCTCAGCCAGAGGTCCTTGTTCTCCACCGCTTTTTTCCCCGCGGTCTGCCAGCCGTTCCGTTGCCAGCGCCGGTACCACTTTTGCAGCAGGCAATTGGCGAGATAGGCGCTGTCGGTGAAAACCTCCACCGGCAGCGAGCGGTTCTTGACCGCCTCCAGCGCCTTGATGCAGGCCAGAAGCTCCATGCGGTTGTTGGTCGTATTCCGTTCCGCCCCGGAAATCTCCTTGACCTTCCCCTTGAACAGCAGGACCGCCCCCCAGCCGCCGCGGTTCTCCTTCTGCTGGTTGTTGCTGCAGGCGCCATCGCAGTAGATGATGATTTTTTCCGTCATGTTGTCTTGCGGGAAAGGCATTATAATCTTCTGAAGCCGGAAACGCAACGCTCAGGATTTTCCTGATTTGGGAAATGACTTGACATTGATTTTTTGTGCTATAATGGCGTCACGATTTCTTTGGCAACAGGGGCAAGATGAGCAAGAGAATTGCGATCATTGATGACGATCATGTTATTCAGGAATCGCTGCAGGAAACGCTCGGCGACGCGGGCTACACGGTTTTTATCGCCTCCGACGGCGTCAGCGGCCTGGAACTGATCTCCCGGGAAAAGCCCGACCTGGTGGTGGCCGACATCCTCCTGCCCCGCCTGCACGGGATTGCCCTCTGCGAAAAGCTCAAAGCCAGCTCCGATTTCCAGCATATCCCCATCATCCTGATGACCGGGGTCTACAAGGACGTGAACCTGCGCATGTATGTTCACAAGGGGTTGGCCGCGGATTTCATCGAGAAGCCTTTCCGCGAAAAGGAGCTGCTGGCAAAGATCGAAAACCTGCTCGGCAAGGCGCCGGAAAAAGTCGAGGCTCAACCCCCCGCCCGCCAGGCCACCGCTTCCGAACGGAGCCGTGAAGGCCGACCCGACCGCTCCGTGGACAGCGCTTTGGACGACCTGGTGAACTGGGCCCACAACAAGAAGAAATAGCACGAATTCAAGCTCGGTTTGCGGCAAAAGTTTGCAGAGTTTCTTGCTGACACTTTCACTGACACTGGGAGTTCGTCACTTCTTCTCAGAGGACTCGTGGCCGCCGCCTTGCGCCATGGCACGGCCGTGCTCCATGACTCCGGCCAGCAGCGTGGCGCACAGTTCCGCACCGCGTAGTGACCCGGGAAAATTGACGATGAGGGTGTGACCGATCATGCCGCTGTAGGCCCGGGAAAAAACGGCATGCGGGGTTTCTTTCAGCGATTCGCGGCGCAGCCATTCGCTGAGGCCGGGGACGTCGCGGTCACAGAGTCTGGCGCAGGTTTCGGGAGTGATGTCGCGCGGGGATAACCCGGTGCCGCCGCAGGTGAGGATGTAGTCCCGGTCCAGGTTCGTGCGGATCGCTGCGGCGATCGCTTCCGCTTCGTCGGGAACGACCGCCACCGTGATCTCGGCGCCGGCCAAACGGACTTCCAGTATCTCCTTGATGCGCGGTCCGGAGAGGTCGGCGTATTCCCCCCGTGCCGCCCTATCCGAGACGGTGATCACCGCTACTTTGAGCATGGATCGTACCTCCCTTGAGCACCCTGGCGAAGATGCCTTGCCGGGGCATGATGCAGTCGCCGACAGCGGCATAAATGGCGCAGTGATTGTGGCACTCCTTGCCGATCTGGGTGATCTCCAATAGCACGTCGCCGATCTGAATGGTCTCGCCCACGCGGGCTTGGCTCCAGTCAACGCCGCGGGTGACGATGTTCTCGCCGAAGGCGCCGGCAGCCAGCTCGAGCCCCTTGGCCCTCATGGTGTCCACGTCCTCCTCGGCCAGCAACGAGACCTGGCGGTGCCAGGGGCCGGCGTGGGCATCGCCCACGATGCCGTGGTCCGCGCGCAGGGTGATCTCGGGGACCTCGTGCTTCTGGACGCCCTTTTCAGCGGCCAGGCAGACCGCTTCAACCTTGAATTTCACGCTTGCTCTTCTCCAGCAGGGCGATGGCGCCGATGATCATGTTCTTGTCCACCGCCTTGCACATGTCGTAGATGGCCAGGGCGGCGATGCTGACGGCGGTCAGCGCCTCCATCTCGATGCCGGTCCTGCCCTCGCTCACGGCCCTGACGGTGATCTCCACGCCGTCGGTCACGATCTGGAATTGCACGTCGAGCTGGTGGATGGCCAGCGGGTGGCAGAGGGGGATCAGCTCCGCTGTCTTCTTGCCGCCCTGGATGGCGGCGATGCGGGCCACGGCCAGGACGTCCCCCTTCTGCAGGCGGTTCTCCTTGAGCAACTCCAGGGTGGCCGGGGCCAGGATGATCTTGCCGGCGGCGATGGCTTCGCGGTGCATGGGCATCTTGCCGCTGATATCGACCATCAGCGCTTTGCCGCTGTTGTCTACATGGGAAAGCTTCATTTATCCTCCTATCTGCCAGTTGCCGCGGTTTTCACAGGCGACCCCGTTGGGTGGCTTGGCCCGTACGGCCCGCTCCAGGCTGGCGCGGATATCGTTGAAGTCGACCGCGATCTCGCGGTCGGAGAACAGGCACGGTTTTAACATGCCGTCGGCGGTCAGGCGCAGGCGGTTGCACATGGCGCAGGAAAGGGGCCTCTCGGCTTCCAGGGCGTGCTGCGAGGTTCTCAGGTCGTGCAGGCTGTAATGGTGGATGCGCTGAAGCCGCAGCCCGTTCCGGCGGCAAAAATCCATCATCGCCTCGACCTCGCCGTCGTTGAATCCCGGGATCAGCACCATGTTGACCTTGGTCCGGGCGAAGCCGGCTTCCTGCGCGGCGCCAATGCCGGCCAGGGGCAGGGAAATGTCGCCATTGCGGGTGACCTCGCGGTATTTGGCGGGATCCAGGGTGTCCAAAGAGATGTTGAGGCGGTCGAGCCCCGCCTGCTTGAGCTCGCCGGCCAGCGGCGCCAGAAGCGTGCCGTTGGTGGTCAGGCTCACCTCGCCGATCCCCGGCACGGACTTGAGCTCGCGCACCAGGAAGGCGATATTGCGGCGCACCAGCGGCTCGCCGCCGGTCAGGCGCACCTTGCGGATGCCCAGCCCCGCTGCCGCCTCCGCCACCTTGGTGATCTTTTCGTAGGACAGGATGTCGGCATGGCGCTTCAGCCGGATGCCCTCTTCGGGCATGCAGTACGTGCAACGCAGGTTGCAGCGGTCGGTCACCGATATCCGCAGATAGTTGATCTCGCGGTTATATGAGTCGAACATCGACGGTGCACCCGACTGCGATGGCTTTCTGGCCAGCCGGCACGCGCAGCAGGGCGTTGGCCCGGCCCAGGGCGTGCAGATGGGCCGATCCATGGTAGGAAACAAGCTCCGCCCGCCCATCCCGCAGGATGACAGGGACAAAGGCCGTGCGCTCGCAGTTCGAGCGGCTGAAAGCGGAGGCCAAGGCCGCCGGCTGCTGCTGCGGGAAGCAGGCGTGCCCCATTTTGCGCAGCAGCAGGGGCTTGATGAAGACCTCGAAAATCACGAAGGTCGAGACCGGGTTGCCGGGCAGGCCGAAAGCGCATTTTTCAGCCTTGCCGGCGAAGACCGTGGGCATGCCGGGCTGGACGGCGATTTTCTCGAAATACAGGGTGAAGCCCGCCTGCTTCAGCGCCGAGGGAACGTAGTCGAAATCCCCGGCCGATACCCCGCCCGAAAGGATCAGCACGTCGCATTCGTCGATGGCCGAAGCGATGGCCTTGGCCGTGGCTTTCTCATGGTCGGCCACGCGGCCCAGTCTCACCGGCACGGCTCCCGCTTCCCGGATCTGGGCCGAAAGCGAATAGGAATTGCTGTCGTAGATCTGCCCGGGAGCAAGGGGTTTTCCAGGTTCGACAAGCTCCGAGCCGGTGGTGATGATGCCGACGCGGGGCCGGCGGGCCGTCGGCACCACAGCGACCCCCAGCGAGGCCAGCAAGGCGACCTGGGCCGGGCGCAGACGCGTGCCGCGATCCAGGACCAATTTCCCGGCTTTGAGGTCCTCGCCCCGGCGGCGGACGTTCACATTCGTTTCCGCAGCGACGATCCTCATGAAGCCGTTCTCCTCCACCGTGCATTCGCGTTTGACCACGCGGTCGGCGCCGGAGGGCATCATGGCCCCGGTCATGATCTTGGCGCACTGGCCGGTTGAGACGACGACCCGCGGCGGCGTGCCGGCGGCGATGGTCTCGACGATGCGGAATTCGGTGGAGGCATCGCCCGACAGATAGGCGTAGCCGTCCATGGCCGATTTGTCGAATTCGGGGACATCGCCAGGGGAGAACACGTCCTCGGCCAGGCAGCGCCCCAGACTTTCTGCCAGAGGCACGGGCTCGGCTGAAATTGAGACGGGAAAACCGGCAATGACCTTTTCGGCTTCCTCGACGAGGAGCATAAGTTTAGCTGTCATGGTGCCGTTGGCGGGGTTTTATCAAAAAAAAGGCTTTTTTCTGCATCGCTTCTCCTTTCCCGGTGGTGAGGCGGGGCTGTTTCCGGCCCGGCCCTTGCGGTTCATCAGCATGACCGGCTCATGGGCTTTAGCTGGTGAACTCGGAGAAGTTCAATAATACCAAAAAATCCCCCCCGGGTCAATCGCCAGGACAGGCTCCTGCGCCCCATTTCCACCCAAATCGCGACTCTTCAAAGCCGGGCAGGGAAGCGGGCCTGGGAAAATGAAAAATTTCGTTAAACGTTCTCCTGTCGGCATTTTTCACCAATTTTCCGGCTACCGGCATCTTGACAAGGCCGGTGCCTTGGATTATCTTCAACCCTCGATCTTTTGACACAATCGGGCTTTTGGGCGCCGGCCGGCAACGCGCGGGCGCGATGAGCGAGGAGCAGCTCGGAAAAAAGCATGAGCGCCAGGACAATCCATTCACTTGTGCAAAGCTGGGAAACGGTGCGTTTCGAGCTCCTGAACCGCCGCATCTCTGACCTTAACCTGCGTCTCGAAGGATCACCCGTCGAACCTTTCGTCCACCGCCTGTACCGGGAGCTGGATGCCAAGGGCTTTCAGTTCAAGCCCAGCGTTTACCTGACCGACGGCTGGGGCTGCCCCGACAAATACCCGCTCATCGGCATTCCGTTCTACCTGGCCGACGACCGCCTGGCCCGGATCGAGGAGGAGCAGACCGGGGAGATCGAGGACGCCAAGCGCATCATGGCCCTGCTGCGTCATGAGGCCGGTCACGCGGTGAACTATGCCTATAAACTCTGGCGCCGGCCGAGCTGGGAGGAGATGTTCGGGCGCTTCACCCGCCCATACCGCGACTACTTCCGTCCGGACCACCTGAGCCGCGAGCACGTCCGCCACATCTCCGTCTCTCCCTACGGCCGCACCTATGCCCAGAAACATCCTGACGAGGATTTTGCCGAAACGTTCGCCGTCTGGCTGACGCCGCGCTCCGACTGGCGGGTCCGCTATCGGAACTGGCCTGCCATCAGGAAGCTGCTGTACGTGAACAAATTGATGAAGGAGATCCGCAGCCAGGAACCCGA
>JAQUQF010000333.1 GCA_028749105.1 Acidobacteriota bacterium
GTGACCAGGCCGCTGCCGACGAGGATGGCCAGGGCGCCGAATTCGGGCGGGCGGCCGCTGGGGTACCAGGCAGTGCTGGCGAACAGCTCGCCAAGGCTCCGCAGCTTGAAGAAAGGCAGCGCGTCGCGGGTGATATATGCGATGATCAGCAGCACCGCCACCAGCGAAAGTGCGGTGGCCAGGAGCAGGAAACCCTTTACAATGAGGGCGGTCAGCCGCCGCAGGCGGCTGACCGCTTCACTCATGATCAGGTTTTGCTCGTTTTTTTTCACAATTTTTTTGGCGGAGATCAATAATTGGTGACCGGGATGAAGCCGGGCTCCTCGATGATCTCCTGCCCTTTTTTGGTCAGGTAGAGGTTGACGAACAGGTACAGGTCGGAACCCATCTTCGGATAGTCGCTGGTGTACATGTAGAGGGGACGGGCGATGGGGTAGCTGCCGTTCTTGACCGTTTCCGGGGAAGGCAACACGGTATTGACCGGCAGCGCCTTGATCGTGTTGTCGATGAAGCCGATGCCCACGTAGCCCAGGGCGGCTTGCGTGCTCTGCACCCGCTGGCGGATGGCGCCGCTGGAGCCGACGTACTCGCAATTCTTGACGATCTTCTCGCCTTTCATGACGCGGGTTTCGAACGTCTCGTAGGTGCCGCTGTTGGTGTCGCGGGAAATGATGACGATCGGGACGTTGGGCCCGCCGAGCTGGTTCCAGTTCTTGATCTTGCCGGTATAGACGCTCTTGATCTGCTCCATGGTCAACGCTTTGACCGGGTTGCCGGGATGGACGATCATGGCGATGCCATCCAGGGCCACGACATGGGAGATGGGCAGCACTTCGCTGTGCACGGCGGCCTCGTATTCGTTCTGCTTCATGATGCGCGACATGGTGGCCACCTGGCAGGAGCCGTTGATCAGGCTCTTGGCGCCGTTGCCGCTGCCCGATTCCGAAACGGTGATGTTGACTCCGGGATGCTGCTTCATGTAGAACTCGGCGAAGGCCTTGGCGATGGGGCCCACGGTGGTGGAGCCGTCGACCGTGATCTTTTTGGCGTCGGCGGCGTTGAGCAACCCGGCGGCCAGGGCAATGATGAACAGTGTCTTCAAAATCTTCATGTTTCCTCCTCTAGAACTGATAATAGAAAGTCACGTTGAAGTAGGTGTCGCTGCCCGGCTTCTTGCCGTTGTTTTCCTGGTAGGACACCATCTTCACGTTGGGCATGACCTGGAACTTGGGGTGGATGTTCCAGCCCAGGCCGGCCAAAAAGAGCGATGTTTTATAGCCTTTTTCGATGATCAGGTAGCTGTCCTGGCCGCTCGGCTGGGGATCGAACGTCTGGTCATAACGCACCAGCGCTTCCAACTTTTTGCCCATCTTGGCCACGGCGAAGGCCTGGATCAGGGAATAGTTCATGTCGCTCTTGCCCGTTTCCTTCAGCGTCTTGGCGACGTAGTTGACGCCCACCCGGCCCCAGTCGCCCTGGTAGCCGGCAAAAGCCGAAAGCAGGGTGTCTTTCCTGACGGCGTCGACCTGGACCATGTCGCCGTACACTTCGAACATCCAGTTGGGGGTGGGAGTGAAGGTCAGGCGGGCGTTCAGCGCTTTCTGCTTGTTGGTCTCCTGGCGGTAGCTGGAGTTGTTGCCGATCATCACCGCGTAGCCGAATTTCTTGGCGGCGTCGAAATAGCCCTTGGCGCAAAGGCCGAAATCGCGCGAATCGCGGATTTTGTATAAATCGAGGGAGGTCTTTTCCACGTGGCGATAGCCGTAGAACTTTTCGACGTTGGCGAAGGAGAGGTGCTCCTGGATGCCCAGGGTCAGGGAGTGCAGGGGCAGGTACTGGTAGCTCACGTAGGCATCCTTGACGAAGGAACTGATGGTGGCGGCGGTGGCGGAGAACTTGCCTTCGGAGTTCATCTCCAGGCGGGCGCGGGCCTTCAGCTTGTCGGAGATGTCGGCGTCATAGGTCAGGTAGATGCGGCGCAGCCAGAAGCCGTTGAGGTCCTCGAGCACTGCATTGTGGTTCTTGAGCACGAAGTAGTAGTCGCCGAAGGCGTAGGCCGAGATGGCGGCCGGGAGCCGCATGGCGCTCAGGGCCAGCAGGCCCAGCAGGATGAGAAGGACCGATCGATTCATTTTTTTCCTCCGAAAAAATTTGCGTTTCCGCCGGGATTGTCGCAGGACGTGATTAAGGTGAAATAAAAATTCGGTTAATTTCGCGTTAATATCAATTTTTTAGTTAACAAAAGATTAACCATGCCTTAAAATACAATTAACTCTCCGGGTGCAAACTGCCCGCCAAGGAGAGAACATGGAAAAAACGAAGGTGCTTTTCATTTGCGTCCATAATTCTGCCCGCAGCCAGATGGCCGAAGCCTTTTTGAACCAACTCGCCGGCGACCGTTTTGAAGCGGAGAGCGCCGGGCTGGAGCCCGGGACCCTCAATCCGCTGGTGGTCAAAGCCATGGCCGAGATCGGCATCGATATCTCCGCCAAGGAGACCCGCAGCGCCTTCGACTTGCTGCGCCGGGGCGAATGGTACGGCTGGGTGATCACTGTCTGCGACGAGAGCCAGGCGGAGCGATGCCCGATCTTTCCCGGCGCCGGGCGCCGCGACCACTGGAGCTTCCCCGATCCGGCCGCGTTTGCCGGCAGCGAAGAGGAAAAACTGGAGCAGGTTCGCCGTCTGCGCGACCTCATCGCCGCCAAGGTCAGGGCATGGCTTTCATCTCCCCACTGAATTGGCATACAGAATAATTTATACGCGTTTGCGGTAGGGAAAAGCCAGGTACC
>JAQUQF010000334.1 GCA_028749105.1 Acidobacteriota bacterium
CCCAGGCGTGGGATTCGCCCTTCAGCCAGCCGCTCGCTGCCAGCAGGCCAAAGGCGATGATGCCGCTGATCCCGGCGATGCCATTGATGCCGTCCATGAAGTTGAAGATATTGGCCGTGGCCACAACGAAAAAAGAGGCAACAATGAGCCCCAGGGCGAACCCCGCTGATTGCCACAGAAAGGCATCGGGGAAAAACCTGGCGACCTGTCCGCAGGCAATGCCGGCGGCGGCGAACTGCAGCGCCAGCCTGAGCTTGGCGGAGAGCTCCCTGCGATCCCCGATCAGGCTGGCCAGGGCTAGCCCGGCAGCGGCAAGCCAGCCTAAAAGGGGGAAACCGCCCCAAGCGGCGGCAAGGCAAAAAGCAGCCAGGATGCCGATCCCGCCGCCTTTCGGGGTTGCCTGCGAATGGGAACTCCGCTCGCTCGGCCGGTCGACCAATCCAAGGCTTGCCCCGAAACGGCCGACCAGGAAGGCACCGAGAGCGCCAAGGGCGACGGCGAGCAGGGCAAGACGGATTTCAGCTTCCATCATGGTTTCCCGGCCTATTTCCGGGTCTTGTAGATGATCTCATGAATGGTATGGCAGATATAGTTCAATTCCTCGTCGGTCAGCGAGGGATAGATGGGGAGCGAGATGCAGCCCTTCCATATCCGCTCCGCGTTCGGGAAGTCCCGCGAATTGAGATTATAGACATTGTTGTAATAGGTCATGCGGTGCAGCGGCTTGTAGTGGACCGAGGTGCCGATCCCCTCATCGGCCAGCAGCTCGATGAAGCGCTGGCGGGAAACGGAGGCATTGGACTTGAGGATGATCGGGAACAGATGCCAGGCATGATCCTCATATTTCACATGGATTCTCGGCAACTCGATGTATTCCACTGCGGCCAGGGCCTTCATGTAGAACCTGGCGCAGCGTTAGCGCTCCTTGCGCATGGCCTCGGCCCGCTCCAGCTGCGCCAGCCCGATCGCGGCGTTGATGTCGGGCATGTTGTACTTGAACCCGGGGGCGATCACGTCGTACTCCCAGTTGGGCATGCTGTCCTTGAAGCGGCTCCAGATGTCGCGGTCGATGCCGTGCAGGCGCATCACCCGGACCCGCTTGGCGATCTCGTCATCGTTGGTCACCAGCATCCCCCCCTCGCCGGTGGTGATCGTCTTGTTGGCGTAAAAGCTGAAGCAGGCGATATTGCCGAAGCTGCCGACGATCTTCCCATGCAGGCGTGCGGGAAAGGCGTGGGCGGCGTCCTCGACGACCTGGATGTCGTGCTTGCGGCAGATATCGAGGATCCCCTGCCCGTCGGGCACGATCATCTTCGCGGCCTGGCCGCCGTAATGGACGACGATCAGGGTCCTGACGTCGGGGTATTTTCCGATCGCCTCCTGCAGGATATACGGGGTCAGGAGGCTGGAGCCGAACTCGACGTCGAGGAAGACCGGGTCGGCCCCCAGGTAGCGCACCACCTCCGCCGTGGCCGTGAAGGTCATGGTGGGGACGAACACGCGGTCGCCGGCCTTCACCCCGATGGCGTCCATGGCCAGGTGCAGCGCCGCCGTGCAGGAATTTACCGCGATGGCATGCTTGGCTTCGACCTGCTCGGCGAAGCGCTTCTCGAACTCCTTCGCCTTGCTGGCCGTGGTCAGCCAGCCGCTCGCGATCACTTCCTGGACGTATTTCAACTCATTGCCGTCGCATACCACCTTGGCGAACGGGATGTTCTTCATTGGCTCCTCTTTAGCGGTCATTATAGACCATTCACGGGGACCCGTGAAGCACTGCCTGCAGCGTCCGGCAGATAAGCTTCAGGTCGCCGCCAAAAGATCGGGTTTTTACATATGTCTCATACATGTCCAGTTTTTTGGGGAGAATTTCCGAGCGATACGTTTGTTCCGGATCGTCCGCTGCAGCCAGGATCTCCTCCTCATTGCGAAAGGCGATGGCCGCCGGATCGGTGATCCCCGGCCTCAGCGTGTGCACCAACGCCCAGCGCTCCGGGTAGACCGCGGTCCACTTGCGCACTTCGGGGCGCGGCCCGACCATGGACATGTCGCCAACGAGGACATTCCACAGTTGGGGCAGCTCGTCCATCTTGGCCCGGCGCAGGAAGCGGCCGATTGCGGTCACCCGTTTGCGTTCGCCGGGAGTGAATCCATTCCTATCGTCGTTGGAGAGGTCCGTCATGGTTCGGAATTTCACCAGCCTGAACATCCGCCCGTTGCGGCCGACCCGTTCATGCAGGAAAAGGACCGGCCAGCCGTCGGCAACGAGGATGACGAGCGCTACGACCAGCAGCAGGGGGCTCAAAACCACCAGCCCGACGGCGGCGGCCAGGATGTCGAACAGCCGCTTCATGGGATGTCCAGCCAATACTCGTTCATGCGCCGCCCGTCTTTCTGGGTGAATGTTCGTTCCATGCGAAATCCCGCCTTGCGATAGAACTCGTTGACCGCTTCGTTGCCGTCGGCGTCGGATGTCAGGGTGATCGCGTTCAGCCCGAGCTCCCTGGCCCGCGCGATGAAAGCCGCCAGCAGGCCGCGCCCGATCCCCTGCCCCGACCAGGCGGGCGCGACGCCGATCGACGACAGCTCGCCGCTTCCGGGCTCCAGGCTTTTCCCGGGATCAGCGGTATTTTTCACCTCATGGAAATCGAGAAGGAGTCTCCTTGCGATTCCTGGTGATCTCAGCAGGGCTGGAATGGCAGCCAGGGCGAAGGAGACTTTTCTCTTTTTCATTTCATTGTAGAAACCGGCAGGCGATGCGAATCCCGCCACGAAGCCGGCCATATCCCC
>JAQUQF010000335.1 GCA_028749105.1 Acidobacteriota bacterium
GAGCTCCTGCTCCAGGCTGAACAGGAACCGCTGGCGCTCCTTCCACTTCGCCGGCGGCACTGTGTCCAGGGCGGCGTACAGGACATCGTTCCCTTTTCTGATGCGCTCCAGGAGGTCCACTTGCTTGTTCAAAAGGTCTACCTCTATCTGCGGTATTGTGCTAGCCATTTTATGACATCCTCTGATTGTATTCTTCGTAATATTCTACGGGTACATTCTTCGCGAAGATAATTATTGTTCCGTGTTGTTCCATGATGTTCCGTGTTGTTCCGGGTTCTTTGTCAGATATAAAGTGTATCTGAAAGCCCTATCTGTTCCTACTTTTCAGGGGCGCTTCTTTTGTTATTTTTACTCTTTATGGATTCCCATTTGCTAACCTTGCAATAAGTACCCCAAAAACCCGGAACAAGTACGAAATAGGATACAACTTAACATAATCTGTTCCAGGAACACCCACTGGAAATAATTGCTTATGTAAACTAGAACGCCAGTTGGTCATTTTCCTCTGTTCCTACTGTTCCGACATCTTTCGATGGTTCTGTGCCATTAGTATTTATTCTCAGGCCCTTCCATCCGTGCGTTAATTCCCCCATAACCCGCTGCCGGTCGGACTTTACCTGGTTGCCGTAGATCGATCCGGCCAGTGCCCGGCCGAAGTTTTCCTTGCCTTTTATGGGCATGCCGGTCAGGTCGCAGAACTCCTTGTAGGCACCGTAGATGGTGTCCTTGGAAGTCCAGGCCTCGGCCTCGAGGGTACAGCAGTCCGTAACGAAGGCTACGATGGGGCTGGCGCTCTTGGAGTATTGCTGTGCCGTCTCCTCAGGGTCCTTGGCCCCGGAGAACTCACCGCGGCCGCGCAGCTCCTGCAGCGAGGCCAGGGCCAGGTTAAGGAAGCCGGATAGCTCGGACTCGGCGGTGAGCTTGCGCAGGATGTGCTTGTCGGCTTTATCGCCGAGGAACTGGTTTGGAAAGCGAACGATGATCCAGCGGCGCCAGAAGGCCAGACTGTCCTCTCCGCGGACTTCCGGGAGCTGGTTGGCGGAGAAGATGAGCTTGGCGTGGTTGTAGAAGTCAAAGCTGTTCTGGAACTTCCTCTCCGCGTTGATGGAGTCCCCGCCGGTCAGCATCTTAAAGATGCCGACGTGGTTCATGGCCGTGGAAGGGAGATCCGCGTAGAGGTTTGCCAGCTTGCCGTAGAGGCCGGACGAGGCGAAGCGGCTGTTCTCAAGCTGCTGCAGCGGCACTGTGGTGCAGTTTGCTTTGCCCAGGAAGGTGCGGAGCAGCTCGATGGTGACTGACTTGCCGTTGGCGCCCTCGCCGGTGAACAGGAAGGCGCGGCTGATATGGTAGTCGGACTCCAGGCAGTAGCCGGCCAGCTGCAGGAAGGTGGCGACGTTATCCGGAGGCAGTACCTCCTCCAGGAAGCGGGTGATAGTGGGGCATTTTGCCTTCGGGTCGTAGGTAACCGGCACACGGATGGTGGTGAGAAGCTGAGGAGAATGAGGCAGGAGCTGTTGTGTGTTCAGGTCCAGGATCCCGTTATTGAGGTTGACGAAATGACCGGGCCGGTTGAAGTCCTCCCGGCTGGCGTAACTCGAGACACGGATATGGTAGACGGTTTCGGCAGCGCGGCGCTCGGTCGAGAACTGGCCCAGGCGCGCCTCCACTTCTTCCTTTATTACGACGTGGCCCCCGCCCTGGTATATGCCGTCGCGGTATATGACTATCTCATCCGTGTCCTTGAACGTCTTGAAGGTGTGCGCCTGCGAGATCTCGGCAGCCAGCTGCACGCAGTTTACCTTGACTTCTTTGCCCTTCTTGGTCACCTGCAGGCTGGCTGTGCGGCCCTGGGCCATCTCCTGGGCGGCCAGCTTGGAGGCCATGCCGGCAGGAGCCGCCACGCCCATGCCGGGCGCCCAGCAGTCGTCGGTGCAGCCGTCGAAGAAGCCTCTGATGGTCAGGCACGTGTGAGGGCCGACTTCTTTGAGGTCGGTAGCCTTCACGCAGGAGTCTATCTTGCGGTCCGTCTCCCGCTCGGAGTATTTCGGGTAAGCCTGGGAGAGCTCATGTATCTTGCGCCGGCCAGGCGCGCCGAAGGGCACGAGCTGGCGGATCATGCTCCACCAGTGCGGCTCGATGAGGGAGGCGGCGTCGTCGCGACAGTGTTTAAGGAACGCGCAATGCTCCATCATCTTCTCTACTGCTATCTCGCAGAACTCCTCGGAGTGCTCCCAGTCCGTCTTGTCCTTCTGCTCCGGCTCTGCCGGTATGGGGCAGAACTCCGCGATGATGGCGTCCAGGTCCTCCAGTGTGACAGGAGGCTGCGCCTGGAGGGCGTCGAGGCCATGGTTGGGCAGCTCGGCGTTGAACTCCTCATTGATGAGGGTGGTATGCCGGCCGGTCTTTCGGTGAACACCCCAGGGCAGCTTCACGGCGGAGCCGAAACCCGCGCCGGAAGCCTGCTTGGGGTTGACCTCTATCCAGTCGCTCTTGTTGTACTCGTTGAGGCGGGGCGCGCCCAGCTCCTGCTCGGCGCGCTTCACCACATCCTTCATGAGCCACTGGACTTTATAGGCCGGCAGCCGACCTTTGAACACCACCCAGAGGTGATAGCCCTTGGAGCCGGAGCCTTCGATGTAGGACGGCAGGCCGAACTGTGTCAGGCAGCTCTTTATCCACAGCAGGCGCTCCTTGGCCGGAGGGGCCTTGCTGTCGAAGTCGATCATCCCAAAGCCTACCGTGTGGTCTTCGGCCACTGTGTAGATGGCCAGGGTATGAGTAC
>JAQUQF010000043.1 GCA_028749105.1 Acidobacteriota bacterium
GGGGGTTCGCCTACACTTTCGGCCATCGTTCCGTTCGCCTGGTCATCACTCTCATCGCCTGGGCGAGCCTGGTCGGGGCCTCCTATATGACGCTGATGCCCGTCTTCGTACGCCGGGTGCTGAACGGTGGCCCGCACAGCCTGGGTTTCCTCCTGGGGGCAGTGGGCTGCGGCGCCCTGCTGGGCGCCCTGGTCCTGGCCTCACGGCGGACGATGCTGGGCCTGGAAAGAACCCTGGTCGGCGGCTCGGCCCTCTTCGGCCTGGGCCTCCTGGCGGTCTCCCAGGCGCGGGCTTTCTGGGTGGCAATGCCCCTGATGTTCGTCATCGGCCTGGGGATGATGGTGCAGATGGCCTCGGCCAACACCTTCATCCAGCACCAGGTCAGCGACGACAAGCGGGCGCGGGTGATGAGCATCTACACCATGGCCTTCATGGGCGCCACGCCCATCGGCAGCTTCCTGGTCGGATCCCTGACCAGCGCCATCGGCGTGCGCTGGACGATCGCCCTCGGCGGCGCCCTTACCCTGGCCGGGGCCATTGTCTTTGCCCGCAAGTTCCCCCTGCTGTCGGCCCCAGCGGGGGAAGCCCTGTAGGGTTGGTTTCTCCCTGTGATTGCGGTAAAATGATCCCATGAATAAAGGCGTGATCGTGTTATTTTCCGGCGGCATCGACTCGACCACGGCGCTCTACTGGGCGCTGAAGAAATTCGAACCGGTGCGGGCGCTGATCTTTGACTACGGCCAGCAACACCGCATCGAGGTGGCCATGGCGAAAAGGATCGCCGCCAGCCTTGGGGTCGAGTGCGACGTCGCCGAACTGCCGCTGCCGGGGCTGCTGAATTCGGCGCTGCTCGGCGACGCCCGTCCCATCGCCGCCTCCCTGGCCGAGTCGCGTTGCGAACCCGGCCCGCCCTCGACCTACGTACCGTTCCGCAACGGCATCTTCCTGGCCATAGCCGCCGCCTATGCCGAATCGCGCGGCTGCCGCCATCTGGTCACCGGCTTCAACTCCATCGACGCTCCCGACTATCCGGATACGACCGAGGCCTTCGCCAGGAAAATGGCGGCGGCCATCAATCAGGGTACCTCGGCCAGCAAGGGCGGGGCAAAATTCAAGCTGCATACGCCGTTGGCCACCTTGAGCAAAAAGGAGATCGTTGCCCTCGGGTTCGAGCTGGGCGCCGATTATTCGCATTCCGTCTCCTGCTACCGCGGCAGCGAAGTCCCCTGCGGCCGCTGCCCCTCCTGCGACATCCGTTCGCGGGCCTTCGCGGAACTGGGGCGGACCGATCCGCTGCTGGAGCGGTTGGGCAAGGAGGGAAAAGCATGAGTTGGCAACTGGTGGTCAAGCAGAAGTTTTCCGCGGCCCATTTCCTGGAAAATTACAAGGGCAAGTGCGAGAAGATGCACGGCCATACCTTTGAACTGGAGGTTTTCCTGCGCACGAGCGAGCTGGACAAGTCGGGCATTTCCATCGACTTCGGCCCAGTCAAGGATTTCCTGCGCGGCCTGGTGCCCGACCACAAGGTGCTCAATGAGGTCTACGATTTTTCCCCCTCGGCGGAGAACCTGGCCCGTTATTTTTTTCAGCGGATCAAGGATACGTACCCTGTCGTCAAGGTGATCGTCTGGGAATCGGAGGATGCCGGAGCGGCCTATGCTGAAGATCAGTGAGGTCTTCTGGTCGGCCCAGGGCGAGGGGCTGCACAGCGGCACATCCTCGATCTTCATCCGCCTGGCAGGGTGCTCGCTGCGTTGTCCGTATTGCGACAGCCGGCGCGCCTGGAAGACAGGCCGATCTCTTGAAACCGTCGCGATCTTGGCCGAAGTCATCGCCCTGAAGGCCGTCCGGCCGCACGTGCGGGTCGTCATCACCGGCGGCGAGCCCCTGGAGCAGAACCTGAAGGAGCTGGTGGCGGCTCTGCACCGCCTGCGCTGCCGCGTGGCGCTGGAGACCAACGGCCTTCATTTTCAGGATCTGCATTTCAACTGGTGGACGGTTTCGCCCAAGGACGTCTCGGGTTACAGCGTCCACCCCAAACTGTGGGCCAAGGCTGATGAGATCAAGCTGGTGGTCAGGCCCTCGCTCGATCTCGATGTGGTCAAGAAGATGCGCTCCTGCACCGAAGCCCCCATTTTCCTGCAGCCCGAGCGGCGGGACCGCCGGCGCTACCCGCGCACGTATGCCTTCTACAAAACCTGCTGCGCCGCCGGCATCCCTGATGTCCGCCTGGGGCTGCAGCTGCACACCATATTCCGCATCCCATAAATGCGGTCAAAAAATATTTTTTTTCCTATTGCATTTTTCGGCGATCTGGATTATAATGCGCTTGATTGAGTTCAGTGAATGCTTCAAGTAATTGAAAATTCGTTGGTTTGCCGAAGATCCCCGCAAGATTTGGTAAAATCCCCACGTCAACGCTGAAGACGAGATTTCCATGATCCCAGGGTTCGGACTACCGGATGGAATTTTTAAGCTGAATGTTCACAAATCAAAAACTCAAATCGGAGGTTTTTATGAACATTTACGTAGGTAACTTACCCTGGGAGATCCAAGAAGAGGATCTGCGCAAGTCTTTTGAGGAATTTGGCCAGGTGGCTTCAGCGACCATCATCAAGGACAAGTTCACGAACAAGCCGAGAGGCTTCGGCTTCGTTGAAATGCCGGAGAAAGAAGAAGCCGCGGCGGCCATCAAGGCCCTCAACGGCAAAGAGCTGAAAGGCCGGCCCATGAAGGTCAACGAGGCCAAGCCGAAAACCGAAGGCGGCGGCAATCGTGACCGCGACCGCTTCGGCGGCGGCAACCGCTGGTAAGCGCACGCTTCCAGCGTAAAGCCAAGAACTAGAAACTAGTTCGAAATTTAGGGGACGGACCCGCAAGGGTTCGTCCCTTTTTTTTTATCCCCCCCGTTCCGCCTCCCACCGCTGCGGTTGACGAACTGCACCAGCGAAAGGAGCCAGGCATTGCGCGGCAGCCCCGAATAGGCCTCGCGGTAGAAGGAAAAGGCCCGGCGCAGCATGGGGATTACAGGTTGCCGCAGGGGAGGCGGAAGTGGCAGAATGAGCAATGGCGCTCATCGCCCGGGTTGGGCAGGAAATACTCGCGGGAATGGATATCGCGGACGATCTCACTCAAATCGCTGACGAATGCCTCCATGGCCGCCCTTTTCTCGCCAGCCGTGAACGGCTGCGGGTTGCGGCCGCCGGTCAGGAAAATGCGTTGCAACATCCTCCCGCCATTTTCCCGAAGGAACACGTAAGCGGCATCGAGATCATCCCAGCCCTTGTTCTGCCCCCGTGCCAGGAGCAAGAGGTAGACCTGGAGCTGCATGCCCGGGTATTTTTTGCGGAAAGCCGCCAGGGCATTGAAATAGCCCTTTTCATCCCGCTGGAAAAGATCCTTCAGGTCCACGGTTTCGTTCATGCGGACCCTGGGGGGGAAGGGCGCGCCTGTCTTGTAGTCGATGACGCGCAGCGTGTCCCCCTCCCTTTCCAGGCGATCGAGCTTGCCTTTGATGCCGACCCGTTGCTCAAGCCCCGGGATCTCAAGATCCGTGGATAGTGCTTTTTCCCGTTTTTCGACCCGGATGCCGCTCTGTTCGATCCGCTTGCCGTCCTCGCGGACGAACTGGCGCAGCTGCTCCAGCAGGGTCCAGGAGCGGATACGCTCCAGCCCCTTTTCCGGGTCGAAGTTGCGCTGGCGAAAGGCATCGAACAGAAACGCTTGCAGGTCGGCTTCCAGGGCTTTCTCTCCGTTCCCCTTCGTCGCCCGTGCTGCCGGATATTTTTTATACAGAGCCTCGAGCGCTTCGTGGGCGATGGTGCCGATCAGGTCGCCCTCTGTCTCCGGGGCCACCTCCTCCCGTTCTTTCAGGCCGAGCACCCTGCCAAAATAAAATTGGAGCGGGCATTTGACGTAGGTCTCCAGAGAAGATGGGGACAGGATGATCGCCGCCAGCCGTTCGCGGACGGCCAGGTTCTTTTTCACGGTCAGGAGTTCTTGCGGCTGGATCTCAAAGGGCAGCGAGAGGGGGGCGGCCGCCGGGGCCCGCCTGTTTTTTTTCTCGGCCGCATAGACGATGCGTTCGATGAAGCGGCTGCGCTCGCACGCCTGGCCATCTTCGCCTTTGCGGGGATACAGCACATGAACGCGCTTGGCGGACCCGAGCATGGCGAAAAAGTTGAAGGCGTATATCGCTTCCCAGTCGCCGTGATCGCGGATGCCGAAGATGGCGCGTATATCCGCGGGGAGGATGGGATCATATTTCAGCGTGCCGGGCAGGATGCCCTCCAGGGCGTCGAGGATGACGATCTCATCGAATGACAGGCCGCGAAACTCGAGGGGTCCCATCACCTGCACCCCCTGCAGCGGCGAACCCTCGAAGCGGATGGTGCGGCCGCGGAAATGGGAGCGCACCATGGCGGCCAGGCCGGCGGCGGCAGCCCCTTGGAAGGCGGTGTCATGGGACGAGGCGAAATCCTTCAGCTCCTCCAGTGCGTCCAGGGCGGCGGCGGCGTACTCGTTGAGGAACAGGTGGCTGCCGCGGTTCTTTTCGCTGCCCACGCTTTCCAGTGCCTGCTGCAGGAAGGCGAGGAGCGGCGGCATTGCTGCGATTTCCTGGGGAATGAAGCGCTGGTGCAGGCCGCTGACCTGGGCCGCGATCTCGGCGGCGAGTCCCGAGGCAATTCCGTGCTCCGGCCTTTGCATCTCGGAGCTGAGCTTCGCTTCCAGTCCGGCGACTGAAACGCGGGTCAGGTTCCCTCCGTCGATGATGTTCTCCAGCAGATGGATCCCCCTTTTCAAGGGTTCCCGGTCCCCGCCGCCTCCTGATATCTTCACGTAGGGGTGACGGATGAGCTGGAGGTAGTCGCCTGACCCGATCATGCCCCCTTCCGTGTTCTCCAGTATCGTCAGCAGGGAATCGATCAGCTGCATCATGGGCGTCCGTTCCAGCGGGTAGCCCAGCGTGATGTTGAAAGGCAGCCTGTTCGTGTCCTGATCGAAGCGCGATACGGCCCCCTGGACAAAGGGGATAAGGCTGGGAGAAGAGGGAAGAAGGACGGCGACCTTGCGCAAGGAAGCTTCGTCGCGGCCGCGACAAATCTCCTCCAGAATGCGGAAGGCATGATACACCTCGCCCTCCACGCCGTCGCAGGGATGGATCGTTACCTTGTCGGCCAGGTCGTCCCAGGAGTCGGAGCGGAAGGCGGCGGGCCGGGGCAGCTCTAAGCTGTCAATGGTTTTGGCCTGCAACTGGAACGGCGAAAGGGGATTGTCCAGCCCGATCGGGTCCGTGCGCAGGATGAGGTCCGCCCCGTGCTTTTTCAGGAAGAAAGAAAACAGTTTGCTTTCGCAGGTGTTCATGGCGTTGAAGCCGCTGAAGATCCAGTGCCTGGCCGGGGGAATTGCCAGATCGCCTTTATCAGCCAGATCGGCCACCATGCGTGAAGCCATCCCCCGGGTGGCCTGCTTGCGGCTGCCCAGGCGCTGTCCGAGGTCGGCCAGCAGGTCGGGGATCTTCAGGATGAATTCCTTGTAGGAGCGATGGTAGTCGCCCAATCCGGCGAATTCCTTGTATTGAGCGAAATCGATCCTGTCGATCCGCCCGCCCTCGGTCAAGATCTCCTCCAGGGCGTTCAGGATCTTCTGCGCCCACGGCAGAAAGGAAGCGAAATCGGTGATCTTGCGGCTCCCGTACATTCCGTCCCTGAAGACGAAGTTGGCGCTTTCAAAAACAGCGTGGGCGGCTTCCAGCTCGTCCAGGATCCGCTGGCCGTGAAAGTTCAGGCTGAAAAGCGACTCGAAAAAGGCCTCGATGGGGAACAGGGCCGGGGGAAAGAAATTGCCGTTCATCGCCGCGGCCAGATCCTGGCGCAGGAAGAAGCCAAAGCGGCGACTGGGAAAGACGACCGTCGTGGCGGAAAGGTCGTTGTTTTCGCGGTTCTCGAGTATCCGCGCGCAGGTCCGCTCGACAAGGTTTTCCTGGAGGCCGATCAGCTCGAGCATGGGATCTCCTCGATCTCGCCGCGGTCGATATAGAGGAGAAACCCGCGGCATTGACGGCCCGGAAAGAGCGGAGCGACCACGCCAAGATATTCTCTCATCTGGGTCTTGTAGTCCTCGCTTTTTTCGGGACCGGTTTTGAAGTCGATGACCATGACCTCGTCCGCATCGACCTGAAGGCGGTCGAGGCGCCTGAATTCCGGCAGCGCGCCCGAGTTGTCCACCACCTCCTTTTCCTGGTGAACCTCCTGGCCGCGGCCGAGAAGCGTGCAAACGTCATCGCGGCACACATAGGCGACAACGGCTTCGGCAGCGCTTCTTGGCCATCCTGCATTTTCAGCCAGTTCCCGCACCCGGGCAGCCAGCGGCCCGGGTGCCCTGACCTCGCCTAGGCGGGAGAGGAGGTCGTGGACGAGCTCGCCGCGCTTCGCTCCCTGGCGGTCGCGGCGCTGCTTCGCGTCGGCCTTTTTGAAGACCAGGTAGCGGGATTGCCAGGAGCGGGTCAGCACTTTCTTGGAGGTGATGGCAACGGGCCGCTGGTCCGTGGAACGTTCCTTTTCCCTCTTTCCTTCCCTGTGATTCTCCAGCTTGCCGCTGCAATAGGGTCCCGGCGAATCCTCATCGAACCAATGCAGCAGCGGGTGGCGGCCGACGACGTCGCTTGCCCGGGAGATCTTCTTGACCAGCCCTTCGCCGCCCCTGGCGCGCGCGGCCATTTGCGGGGGCTTGATCCCCTTGCCGACCGCCACGGGAATGAACAGCGCTTCCCCGGCCCGGGTGAATGCCACATAGAGAAGATTGAGCAGGTCCATGCTGGCCCGGCAGTTCTCCTTCTCGTATCGCTTCTTCAGGTCGGGATGGGCCAGGGCGAGATCGCCATTGATATAAAACAGCCCCTCCCGGTCCCAATAGAGGTTGTCGTCGCCCCTGCCGCCGCTGTCGTCAAGGGGCACGATCACGGCAGGGAACTCGAGTCCCTTGGACTGGTGCATGGTCAGCACGCGGACGCCGCGAGCATGCACCGGGATGGTGACGGTGGGCGTCTGCTCATCCTCGACCATTTTTTGCCAAAGGCGGAGAAACCCGGCGATGCTGCTGCCGCCATCGCGTTCGGCGCGATGCAGCGCATCGCCCAGGGCAAGAATGAAGGGCGTGTCGTTTCTGAAATTTTCGTAAACGTTGAACACCTGGGTGATATCGGCAAACAGGTCATAGGGGGGGAGGAAACCGACCGACTGAAAGAATGGCTCGATCAGAGCTTTCCAAGTCTCCGGGAATTTCTCCTGGAAGAGCTTGTAAAACGGCCCCTGGCAGCCGATGAAAACATCCTCGGAAAAAACCGCCATCTCGCCGGGGAATTTGGCTTTGGCTTGTTTCTGGAAAATGCCGCCATGGAGGAAGGAGTGAAAATTCAGATTGTCGGGGGGGTAGTCGAGGAACCTGAGAAACGCGATGACTTCGCCGACCCTGGGGTTGGAGTCCAGCATCAGGGACTGGTCGGAGATCGTGGGGATCCCTTCCCGGCCCAGGCGGCGGACAATGTCGCGCACCTGGACGTTCTTGCGCACCAGAACAGCCATTTCGGCGTATTCATAGCCGTGAGTGCGCAGCCGGTCGATGATCTTCTTGACCTCGCCCAACTGCCGGCCGCCCATGGAGCTGCCGTCAGCCTCCTCCACGGCCGCATCGTCGTCCTCACCCGGTTGCTGCGCTTCCACCTGCAGGGACACCTCCACATAGCCCCCCCGCCGCTCCTTGTCCTCGGGGAGCGCCTGCCGTGAGTCCTGAAAATTCTTGCCGATCGCCTGCTGCAGCATGTCGGCGGCGGCGATCCGGGATATCGCTTCCGGGTCCCAGAAGCGGTTGTTGAAATCGACGATCTCCCTGCGGCTGCGCCAGTTCGCGTCCAGGGAGGAGGAGAACGTTCCCTGGCTCAGGTTGTCGATGGCAGGGACCTGATTCCGGAGCAGGCTTTCCTCCATGAGCTCGCTGTTGCCGCCACGCCAGCGATAGATGGCCTGCTTGCGGTCGCCGACGATGAAAAGCGAGGCGCTTTTCTCCCGCGCCAGCACCTCGTCGATGAGCGGGGCCAGGGCCTTGAACTGCAGGGTCGAGGTATCCTGGAACTCGTCGAAAAGGAAGTTGCGGAAGCGGTCCGACATCTTCAAGTAGATGTAGGGGAAGGCCTCCTCGCTCCAGCGGACGAAGAGCCTGGCCAGGGACTGGCTGAACTCCTCGACGAACAGGGTCTTCTTGCCGCTTTCCCAGCAACGGATGAAATTCCCCAGGAACTCACGATAGGGCAGTGTCTTGAAGGCGCTGAAGGGCAGCACGGTTTCCCGCAGGGCGTGCTGGGCCGGCCGGTAGGCGGCGACGAAACGACGGCGATAATCAGGGGGGGCTTTTTTTACCAGAAGCGCTTCCGGGTCCGCCCGGCAAAAAAACGAACTGTCGATCAGAGCCTCCAAACCGGGATAACCGCCGCCTCCCGCCAAGGCGTCAGCCAGTGCCTTCAACAGCCTGCCGGTAGCGCAGGTTCCGCTCACATGCTCGCATTTCCCGTTTTTCAGCGGTTCCTCCTCCATGAGCCGGGAAAAGGGCCGCAGCGCCTTTTGAAAATTCAGCCAGCTCGATTCCAGCCGCTGCCGCAGGTTGTCCGCTGACGGGTCTGCTCCCTCGGCCTCCTGCTGCAGCGTCCGCCGGAACAAGGTGGTGACCTTCTCGACGATCGCTTCGTCGCCCTTCCAGGCGACCCTGGGGTTCATGCCCCTGAGGTCCTCCAGGAAATGCTTCAGCCGCTCCCAGTCATCATCGGCGAGAGAGGCCAGCAGCGCACGGCCGCGCGCCGTCATTTCATCCCCGGCGTCGACGGCGATCTCATAATCGGCGGGCAGGTCGAGGTCGGGGGAGACCGTCTTGACCATGGCGCTCATCAGCGAGTCGATGGTGGTGACGTTGAAATCGTCATAACTCGCCAGGATCAGCTCGATCAGGTCGCTGGAAAGCCGGATGATCTCCTCGCGCCTCAACCCGGTCCGGGCGGCCAGCTGCGAGAGGAATTCCTCGTCCTTGCCCGCAAGCGGCTTCCCGCCGCATAGGGCGAAGTTCTTCAGGTTCTCCACGATGCGCTCTTTCATCACCTGGGCGGCTTTGACGGTGAAGGTGATGGCCAGGATCGACCCCAGCCGTTCGCGCTGGCGCCTGGGATCCTCGGACTTGCCCTCATGGCCGGCGAAGGCCAGCAGCAGGCGGCCGAGGTACTCCAGGGCCAGGCGGTAGGTCTTGCCCGATCCGGCCGACGCTTCGAATTTCAGTATGGGGCTTGCCATGACGATTCTTTCCCGGATTATAGCATAACGCCCCTGCAGCCGGCGGCGGGTTTTTCTTGATTTGCAAGCGAAAATAAGATAATATTGACCCCGAGGAACGATGACGCAGCTCGAATACGCACGGGACGGGAAGGTCACCAAAGAGATGAAGGCGGTGGCCGCCAGCGAACACATTGATGAAACCGGTTTGGCCGCGGCGATCGCCTCGGGGCAGATTGTCATTCCGGCCAACCCCAACCACAAGAACCTCCGCCCCATCGGCATCGGCAAGGGGCTGAAAACCAAGGTCAATGCCAACATCGGCACTTCGGGCGATTTTTTCAGCATCGAGGACGAGTCGCGGAAGATGCGGGCAGTCGTCGAATGCGGCTGCGACACGGTCATGGACCTGAGCACCGGCGGCGATGTCACTGCCATCCGCCGCGCCCTGCTGGCGCAGGCGCCCATCCCGTTCGGCAACGTGCCGGTCTACGAGATGATGGTCGATGCCCCCAAGCAGGGGACGCCGTTTGTTTCGCTGACAGCGGAGCGCATGTTCGAGTACATCCGCCGCCAGGCCGGCGACGGGGTCGATTTCATGACCATCCACGCCGGCCTGACATTGGCGGCCATAGACAAACTGCGGCAGAAGCCGCGCCTGGCCGGCGTCGTCTCGCGCGGCGGCTCCATGCTGATCGCCTGGATGCTGCAC
>JAQUQF010000336.1:0-593 GCA_028749105.1 Acidobacteriota bacterium
CCAGTCGGCCTGAAAGGGCAGCGCACTGTGGCGGGCGGCCTCAATGAGGGTGCGCATATTTTTGCCTTGCTCCACAAAAGGCGTGACGATGCCGTTTTGCCACGACATATCATAGGCGGCGTACAGCGCGTCCATGGCCGCAGAGGTATCCCCGGTTTTGAACAGGCAGACGGCGCGCATGATGTGCATGTGCAGCCGGGCGCCCCACAGGCCTATCTCGGCATAGAAGGCGTCCGCACGCTCAGACAAGGCCAGCATCTCGGCATAGCGCCCTTGCGCCAGCAGGCAGCTGGCCCAGATAAGCTGCGGGCGGCCCGTGCCGGCCAGCGTTTGCCGCACCGCGCTCACCGTTTGGCTGGAAAGCCATTTGGGCACGCGATCGAAGTGGCCCAGGCGGATGTAAAACCAGCCGGCCACACAGTCGCGCAGAACAGACAGCCAAGCCAGGCCGTTCTGCTCCACATAGATGTTCAGCTCTTGCAACTGCCGCAGCGACTCGGCATAGTTCCCCTCCATAAACGCCTGCCGAACCAGCAAAAAGCGCGCATTGCAAACAATGTCGTGCTGGCCCACCTCACCGAGACCGGAAGGGC
>JAQUQF010000336.1:603-2772 GCA_028749105.1 Acidobacteriota bacterium
GGCCCACCTCCCCGGCCGCATACAGCGCGCGGTAGGCGGCCGTTTGCGCAGGGGCCATATCCCAGGTGAAATAGGCGGCCTCGGCCGCAGCCAGGTGCTCAAAGCCCTGCCCGCAGCCGTTCATCACCGCGGCCCCAATGGGCATGGCCTGGGCAAACAAGCGCACCATATAGTCCAGCTCGCCCGCATGGTTGTTGCGCAGGTACAGCACGCTGTGGTTTTCCGCCAGCATAAAGCGGGCATCCCGCAGGCGGCTGCCGTCGGGCAGGCATTCAGCCGCGCGGCGATAATGTTCAAGCAGGGCATCGTCGTTGCGCACAAAGCTGTAATCTGCCAACATGATGTGCACCTCACCCAGAAAGGCGGTGTTCTCCGGCGTGGGCTCTTTGGCCTCATATTCTTCCAGCAGCGCCTTCAGCAGCGCCTCGCCCTCGTCTATGCGCCCGCCATTGAGCAGCATGGCCGCCCACGTGCAGCGCACCTGGGGGTGGGTCTCGGCATAGTCTGCGGGCAGGCGGGCCAGGCAGTCCAGCACAAAATCGACCATGCCGTCCTCAGCGCACACCGTGGGCAAGCCCGCAATAGTCGCGCACATGTCGTCATAACGTCCACATTTTTCGTAGCAGGCCACCGCCTCCATGGGAAAGCCGTTTTGCACAAACCAGTCGCCTGCAACAGCCTGGGTCTCTGCCAGCAAAGCTTCCGGCAGGGCGGCCTGCTTGTTCAGCAGAAAATCGCGGTACATGCTGTGGAAACTGTAGGCCGAAGAGATGGGGTCTAAAATGACATAGGGATGCTCCTCTAGCGCGCCAAGCACCGCTTTTAGCGGCGTGGCGCCAAGGGCGGCCACCAGCCCTGCGCTGAAGAGCGGCAGGCCGGCCAGCCGCACCAACAGCTGCTGGAAAGCGGCCGGGTAGGTGGCGTAGTATAATTGGTTGAACAGGTGCATGGGCCCCTGCAGGTCGTCCGGCTGCAGGCCCAGCGCATCGGGGCCGGGGTCCTGCTGGGCAACAAGGTAGCGCACGGCCATGGGCCACCCCTGTGTGCGGCGGTAAAAATCGTCCAGGTAACTGCCCGGATAGTTGCGGTGGTGATGGTAGAGCAAAGCGGTGATCTCCGGCATGGTGTACTGCAAGTCGCGCGCGGTGAGGTGGAAAACCAGGCCCTGCCTTTCGTGCTCGGCCAGTTCCAGCCCCACCGGCCGCTGCGCCAGCAGCATCAGGCAAAGGTTTTCCATCTGCAGCAGGGCCAGCTGCTCCACAAAGCGATGGATGCTGGGGTCTGTGATGTGCTGGTAGTCCTCAAACACAATAAAAACCTGCTTGCCTTCGCGTGTTTTGCGGGCAAGCAGGCGCATGAACTGATCGAAGCTTTCGCGCGTGGCGGGAAAGCCCTGTTCCTCCAGGCCCGCAAAAAGCGTCGCATCGTTTTGCTCCAGGGCCTTGGCCAGATGGCGCCACAACCGCGTGGCAACATTGTCCAGCTTGGCCACGCGCAGCCAGATGACATGGGCTGGTTGGCCGGCCAAAAACGTGGCGACCGAGTGGCGCTTGCTGTATCCGGCGCCGGCCGACACCAAAACCAAAGGATATCCGGCCGCCTGCTGCAGCAAGCGGTTGACCCTTGGCCGTGCGATGAACACTTTCCGCTGTAAAGCGTCCCCATAGTCCATTTTGAAGCGTCCCCTCCAAAGCGGCCACCCGTGAAGATGGCCGCCCCGCCCTGGATAGAAAACGAATGGTGGTTAGTGTAGCTATATGGTAGCATATTCCACATCCAAAGGCAAGACAAACGGCGGGCGCAAAACGCCCGCCGCTGCTGGGGGCAAGAGTTTTCGCCCCTGGAAGCCTCGCTTTAGGAAATAACCCCTTTGCTGCGCAGGAATTCGCGGGTGACGTCGTCCACGTTCTCCTCCTCCACGTCCACGCGGTAGGACAGCTCCGTCATCTCTTCATTGTTGCACACGCCGCCCAGTTTGTTCAAAACCTCTTTCAGGTCCGGCGCCACATCCTTCACGCGGTCGAACAGATCGCCCCGCACAAGCAGCGCGCCATTGTAGTCCGGGAAGTAGCTGCGGTCGTCCTCCAGCACGCGCAGCTGGGCCTTCTTGTTCAGGCCGTCGGTGGTGTACACCACCAGCACCTCCACGTTGCCGCTCTCCACCGCGGC
>JAQUQF010000337.1 GCA_028749105.1 Acidobacteriota bacterium
GGCTGACCGGAAAACCGAATTTGATCCAGGTCATCGTGGGGCCGCGGCAGGTCGGCAAGACAACGTTGGCCCTGCAAATGAAACAATCCTGGGACGGCCCGAGTTTCTATCACAGCGCCGACCTGCCGAGCGCACCGGACCCGTACTGGCTGGAGGCGTGCTGGCAGGAATGCCGCGCCTCCCAGCCGGCTTCGGGACGCGAATGCCTGCTGATCCTGGATGAAGTGCAGAAGATCCCCCGCTGGAGCGAAGTGGTCAAGAAAATGGCCGATGAAGACCGTAGCGCCCGCCGCGCCATCAGGGCCGTTCTGCTGGGCTCATCCTCGCTGCTGATGCAGAAAGGCCTGAATGAAAGCCTTGCCGGCCGCTTCGAGCTTCATCGGCATTTTCACTGGTCGTACGGCGAATGCCGGGAGTTTTTCAAGCTCAGCCTGGACGAATATCTCTTTTTCGGCGGCTATCCCGGCGCCCTGCCCCTGCGCGCTGACGAGGCACGCTGGGGGCGGTACGTCCGCGACTCGCTGATCGAGTCGGTGCTGGGAAAGGACGTGCTGCTCATGGCCCCGGTCGCCAAGCCGGCCCTGCTGCGGCAGGTTTTCAGCCTGTGCCTGGCCCATCCCGCGGAGATCATCAGCTATCAGAAGATGATCGGCCAGCTCCGCGACGCCGGCAACACGGTGACCGTCGCATCCTACATCCGCCTGCTGGCCGACGCGTTCCTGTTCGCTCCCCTGGAGCGATACAGCGGCAGCCGTATCCGCCAGCGGGGCTCGATCCCCAAGATCGTGGTCCTGGACAACAGCCTGCTTGCGGCGACTTCAGGGAGGGGGTTCGCGGAGACGCGATCCGATCCGTCCGCCTGGGGCAGGATCGTGGAGAACGCGGTGGGGGCAAAGCTCCACGAATGGCTGCAGGAGCGGGGCGGGCGGCTGTTCTATTGGCGGCAGCGCCAGGACGAAGCGGACTATGTGCTTGAAGCCGGGGGCCGTCTCCTGGCGCTGGAAGTGAAGTCGGGGATCCCGGGCAAATCTCCGAACGGCTTGCGGCAGTTCGCCAATTCGCATCCCCGCGCCGAAAAAGTGCTGATTTCTCAATCTTCTGAAACGGGAACTGCCGGGATTCGCCGCATTGCCCTGGATGAGTTTTTCCTCGATCCCGGCTCGATCATGGGCTGACCTTTTCTTTGTGCGCAACCCCCCCGTCCAAGGCAAAAGGCAAAAGTAAAAAGGAAAAAGTTAAGAAAAGAAAAGTAGAAGAGGGGAGGGAAAACAAGTGGAGCTGAGGAGGATCGAACTCCCGACCTTCTGAATGCCATTCAGACGCGCTCCCAACTGCGCTACAGCCCCACGGGAATACGAATATAACATAAAAACGGACGCAAAGCAACAAAGGTCAGTGGTAGTGGTAGTGGTAGTGATAGTAGCCTCCAAGTGGCAAACTTTCAACTTGCCGGCATTTCACCTTTCAAGGGCCTTTGTTGGTTCCAGAGTTCATCCATGTTCAGGGATATGGCTCTGCAATCAATGTCACTTTCTTCGCCTTGACAAAAATGGCTTTGCTCGGTACGATACTCGAGCACGCAGCGAGGAAGCGCTGAAAATGGGCAAGAAAGAGAGTTCGGATGAGCTGATCGTCGTCGACGCCGAACGCTACAAAAAAGTAAAGAAAGCCCTGGAATCGAGCAAGGCCGGTGAACACAGCGGGGCGCCTGCGAAGCTGGATGAAAAGGAGAGCACGCGCGAGCTGGTCGTCGTCGACGTCAAGCGCTACAAAATAATAAAAAAGGCCCTGGCGGAGAGCGAGGAGCGCTACCGTCAGCTGTTCGAGAACGTCCCCATCGGCATCTACCGCACCACTCCCGAAGGCCATATCGTCGACGCCAATCCCGCCCTGGTCAAGATGCTGGGCTTCGACTCCTTCGCCGACCTGGCGATCCGAAATCTGGAGAATAAGGAATCCTTCGAGCCGGGTTATGAACGCGCCGCTTTCGTCAGGCGCCTGGAGCGGGATGGCGAGATCAAGGGGCTGGAGGCGGGCTGGAAGCGCAAGGACGGCACCCTGATCCATGTCCGCGAGAACGCCAAGCTGACGCGCGGCGAGGAGGGGCAGGCCTACTTCGAAGGTACGGTGGAGGACATCACCCAGAGCAAGCTGGCCGAGGAAACCCAGAGGACCCGGACCCAGCAGATGGAGATCCTCAACGCCATCATCTCCGCGGGCAACCTGGCCGAATCCATGGCCGGGATGCTGGAGAAAACCCTGGAAAACGTGGTCGAACCTCTGGGTTTTGACACGGCCGGCATCTACATGTACGATCCCGAGGCCAAAAAGGTGAAACTCATGGCGCGCCGGGGGGCGCCGAGCGAGTTTTATCTCCTCGATGAATACATGGCGATCGAAAATATGCCCTTTTCCCAGGTGCTGCTGCAGGGGCAGCCGGTTTTTGCCGACAACCTCCGCGATGCCCAGCCCGATCTTGCCGAAAAATGGGGATGGCGCATGGCCTGCGTCATCCCCCTGGTCTCCAAGGGGCGGGTGATCGGCGCCCTGGGCCTGGCCAGCTGCCGGCGCGCGGTCTTTTCTCCCGAAGAAAAAATCATTTTGGGACTGATCGGCAAGGAGGCCGGGACGCTGATTTCCAAGCTGCAGACCGAGACGGCGCTGCGCGAAAGCGAAAGGTATTACCGCACCCTGATCGACACCTCGCCCGACATCATCGTCGCCATGGACCTCGATGCAAGGATGGTCACCGTCAACCAGC
>JAQUQF010000044.1 GCA_028749105.1 Acidobacteriota bacterium
CGCAAGCAGGCGCTGGCGGTAGCGGGCCAGCAGCTCTGCCGCCTGGTCGTGAAAGGGGACGATGCGCTCCTTCCTGCCCTTGCCCATGACGCGCACCAGCCTCTCGGCGGGACGGATGTCGCCGGCACGCAGCCCGGTCAGCTCGGAGACCCGCAGGCCCGTGGCATACAGGAGCTCGAACAGGGCCTTGTTACGCAGCTGCAGGAAGTTCTCCTCGGGCAATGCGTCCAGGAAGGTCAGCATCTCGTTCTCGGTCAGTATGCGCGGGATGCGCTTGTCCTGCTTGGGCGTGCGGATGCCGTCAAAAGGGTTGTGCTCCAGGGTGCCGCTCTTTACCTGGAAACCGTAAAACGAACGCAGGGCGTAGATCTTTCGCGCCACCGTGGCCTTGTTGCGGCTGCGCAGGGAAGTCTGGGCGATGTAATCGCGGATGCTGGCCTTGCCCGGCTCCAGGCGGTTCGCGGCGAGAAAGGCGAGGAACTGCCCGATGTCGATGGCATAGGCCTTGACGGTGTGGCCGGAGAATTTTTTGATGTCGCGCAGCCAGGCGACGTATTTCTTCAGATCGCGGCTTTCCTGGCCCATTGCTCCAGCGCCTCGCAAGCCCGCCCGGCCTTCATTTCCTTTTTTTTCTTCTTGTCGCGGCACGCGATTCCGCCATCGGGAAGCAGGCCGAAGGTGAACTTGCTGGGCCGGAAATCACGCCAGTCGGCCTGCGAAATATATGCCAGCAGCGAGCCGATGGCCGTGGCCTCCGGCAGTTCGGGGCGCTCCAGTCCCAGCGCATCCCTGGCGGCGAAAAGACCGCAGAGCAGCCCCGAGGCGACCGACTCCACATACCCCTCCACGCCGGAGATCTGCCCGGCGAAATAGACGCGCTTATCCTTGCGTGACTGCGAGAAGCGGTTGAGGATCAGCGGCGCGTTGACATAGGTGTTGCGGTGCATGCGGCCGAAGCGCTCGAACTCGGCGTTCTCCAGGCCGGGCAGGGTGCGGAATATCCGCTTCTGCTCCCCATGCTTCAGGCGCGTCTGGAACCCGACCAGCTGGTAGAAATCTTTTTTCAGGTCGTCCTGGCGGAGCTGTACGACGGCATAGGGGCGCTGCCCCGAGCGGGGATCGACAAGTCCCACCGGCTTCAGCGGGCCGAAGGCCAGCGAATGCGGGCCGCTGCGGGCGATCTCCTCCAGCGGCAGGCAGGCGTCGAAAAAGATCCTTTTCTCGAATTCCTGGATCTCGGCGGTCTCGCCGCGCACGACTTCCCCGGCGAACATCTCGTACTGCTCCTTGTCGAGGGGAATGTTCCAGAAATCGGCGCCGCCCTTCTCGTAGCGCGAGGCGGCGAACAGTTTGGAAAAATCAACGCTTTCAGCGCGGAGCAACGGGCAGGTGGCGTCGAAGAAAAAAAGGTTCTTGCGCAGGGTCAGGCCGGTCAGGGCGGCGGCGAAAACAGGGCTGGTCAGCGGCCCGCTGGCGATGAGCAGCGGCGAGTCGCCGGCGGGGATGTCACGGACCTCGCCCCGGATCACGCGCACCCCGGGCAGTGACGCCAGCCCGGCGCTGACATCCTCGGCCAGGCGCATGCGGTCGACCGACAGGCTGCTCCCGGCGGGCACCCGGGATTTTTCAGCCTGGCGCAGGATGAACGAATCAAGAAGGCGCAGCTCATGCTTCAGCAGCCCGGAAGCCGAAGTGATCTCCTCGGAGCCCAGCGAGTTGGAACAGACCATCTCGGCCAGGAAGCCGCTGCGATGGGCCTCGGTCATCACCTGCGGCCGCATCTCGTGCAGGTCGACGGCGACGCCGCTTTTCGCGGCCTGGTAGGCGGCTTCCGCCCCGGCCAGCCCGCCACCGATGATCGTGATCTTCCTGATCACCCTTTTTGCACGTACTTGCAGTCGGGATAGCCGGAGCAGCCGGTGAAATAACGGCGGGTTTTGCGTGACAGCTTCTTGGCCAGGGGCTTGCCGCACTGCGGGCAGGGCCCCAGGTCCTCGGCGCTGTTCTCGATGTGCCGGCAGGCCGGATAGCCGGAGCAGCCGATGAAGTACTGCCTTGTCCTGGGGGAGTACCTCTTGACCAGCGGCTTGCCGCACTCCGGGCAGGCCTTTTCCATGATCTCGTCCTTGTTGATCTTCTCGTTGTTCAGCGTCACCCGTTCCGTGTATTTGCAGCGCGGATAATTGCAGCAGCCCACGAACCAGCCCCGGGTCCGCAGCGAATACTTCTTGATCAGGTCACCGCCGCACTCCGGACACTTCCCCCCGGTCAGCATCTCCACTTTCTTGCCGTCCTTGACTTTTTCCAGGTCGACGGCCAGCTTTTTGTAGAAGCGGTCGATCCCGACCAGCCAGTCGAGCTGGCCCTCGGCGACAAGGTCGAGTTCCTTTTCCAGTTCGGCGGTGAAGTTGTAGTTCATGATGTCGCGGAAATTCTCTTCCAGATAGTCGACCACGCGGATGCCCAGGTCGGTGGGGACGAATTTCTTCTCCTCGCTGTAGACGTATTCCCGCTTGTTCAGCGTCTCGATGATCTTGGCATAGGTCGAGGGGCGGCCGATGCCCTTCTCCTCGAGGACCTTGACCAGCGTCGCCTCGCTGTAGCGGGCGGGGGGCTTGGTGAAGTTCTGCTTGTCGTCGACGCGCAGCGCTTGCAGGATCTCCTTTTCCTGGAGCGGCGCCAGGACCGTCTGCTCGCTGTCGCCCTTCAGTACGGCAAGGAAGCCCTGGAACTTCACGATCTCTCCCTTGCTGACGAACAGGTAGCGGCCGTTGCCGACGTTGAACTGAGTCTCCTCGATGGCGGCATCGGCCATCTGCGAGGCGAAAAAGCGGTCCCAGATCAGCTGATAGACCCTGAACTGGCCCGGGTTCAGGTCGGCTTTGATCTCATCGGGGGCATGGAAGGGGACGGTGGGGCGGATGCACTCATGGGCATCCTGGATCTTGGACTTGCGCTTGAAGACGTTGGGCACGGCCGGGCAGTACTCCTTGCCCAGCGTTGCCGTGATGTGCGCGCGGGCCTGGTCGCGGGCCTGGTCGGAAACGCGGAACGAATCGGTGCGCATGTAGGTGATCAGGCCGGTGGCTTCGCCGCCGCGGATGGTCAGCCCCTCGTACAACTGCTGGGCCAGCTGCATGGTCTTCTTCACCGGGAACTTGAAGCGGCGGAACGCCTCCTGCTGCAGGGTGGAGGTGATCAGTGGCGGCGGCGCCTTCCTTTTCTTCGACTTCTTCTGGACGCGATCGAGGACATAGTCGTTCTGCTTCAGGTCGGCCAGGATCGTTTCGCAGCGTTCCCGGTTCGGGATCTCGATCCCCTTGCCGTCGCACTTCTCCAGCTTGGCCGTGAAGGCTGGCTTGTGCGAGCCCAGCAGTTCGACGGCAACGGTCCAGAATTCCTCGGAAACAAAGGCGCGGATCTCCTTCTCCCTCTCGACGATCAATTTCAGGGCGATGGACTGCACGCGGCCGGCGGAGAGCGGCCCGCCGATCTTCCGCTGCAGCACCGGGCTGATCTTGTAGCCGGCCAGGCGGTCGAGCAGGCGGCGCAGTTGCTGGGAATCGACCTTGTGGGCATCGATGGCCAGCGGCCGCTGCACCGCTTCCAGAATGGCGGGGCGGGTGATCTCGTTGAACAGCACGCGGAAGATCTTGCGGTTGTCCGCCTGGAGGATCTGCTGCAGGTGGAAGGCGATGGCCTCGCCCTCGCGGTCGGGATCGGAAGCCAGGAAAACCTGTTCGGCGCTGCGCGCCTGCTTGCGCAGATCCTTGATCAGGAGCGCTTTGCCGGGCAGGTCCTCGTAGAAGGGCTTGTAATTGTTCTTGAGGTCGATCCCCAGGACGGCGGCCGGCAGGTCGCGCACGTGTCCCATTGACGAACTGATCACGAAGCCGTCGCCGAGGTATTTGGAGATCGTATGCGACTTGGCGGGCGATTCGACGATGATCAAGGTCTTTTTAGCCATAATGTATCCTTCGGTAACCGCCCGCATCCTCGGCGACCAGGTTCTTCAAAACCAGCCCCATCAGCAGCGATATGGTCTCGGCGGTCGACAATTCGAGCTTTTCAACCAGGAAATCGATCCCTTTTACCTCATTTTCCCCGCACAAGTCAAGTATCCTCTTCTCATTGAACGAGAGCGACGCCGCTTCGCGCACGTACGCCGGGGCTTCCAGGCCGAACTCCTCGAGCAGGTCGGCGGCGCAGATGACCGGCTTGGCGCCCTGCTGCAACAGGCGATTCGTCCCCTGGCTCAGGGATGAATCGATGTTGCCGGGGATGGCCAGGACTTCGCGGTTCTGCTCAAGGGCCAGCCGGGCCGTGATCAGGGAGCCGCTGCGCAGGGCGGCCTCCACGACCAGCACCGCCCGGGATATGCCGGAGATGATGCGGTTGCGCACGGGGAACAGGAAGGGCCTGGGGGTCACGTTCAGCGGAAACTCGCTGATGATCCCCCCGTGCTCGATGATCTTGCCGATCAGGGCGGCATTGCCCGGCGGATTCAGGTGCAGCAGGCCGCCGGCGTTGACGCCGATGGTTCCCCCTTTCTCGCGCAATGCCAGGCGATGGGCCATGGAGTCGATGCCGAAAGCCATCCCCGAGACGATGACCAGCCCCGCCCGGACGCACTCCGGCAGGACGCGGTTGAGGGCCGCCTGGCCGTAGGCGCTGCCGCGCCGCGACCCGACCACGGCCAGCTTGCTCTTTTTCAGAAGTTCCCGGTCACCGATGAAATAGATGAGGTCGGGCGGGTCGTATATCTGCGACAGCCCCGGAGGGAAGTCTTCATCGTCGTTGAAGATGATCGCGATGCGGTTCTTGTCCAGCAGGGCGGCTTCCTTTTCGGCGGCCGCCCAGTTCCGCTCGCGAACGGCCCTGACCTCCTCGGGGAAAAGCCCGGTCAACTCGAGTTCGCGGGGCTCCAGGCGGAAAAAATCCGCGATCTTGACGTGGTTGCGAAACACATGCTGACGGGCCTTGGGATTCTTGAACGTCAGCAGGTGAAACGAGATCCTTTTTAGCTGCTCCTCATTGAAGTCAGCCATTGCCCTCGAATTTTTTCTTCAGGTTCTCGGCGGGGATGAACTTGACGATCTTCGTGGGCGGGATGATCATGGGCTCGCGGTTGATGGGATTGATCACCCGCTTTTTGTTCTTTTTCTTGATGATCAGTGTTCCGAATTTTGAAAGCACAAGCTTGCGTCCTTTTCCGAGATTATCCAGGGCGACCTCGATGAAAAGGTCGATGAAATTGTAGGCCTCATATTTTTTTATGGAGATCCTCTTGGCGATGTCCTCAGCCAGGTATTTTTTGTTCATGTCATCCTCCTGCTGATCAAAACAAGTATCACACGAAAAATGAAAAGTCAAGCATTATGGAGCATCTTAATCGTTTTTTTTTCGGAGGGCCGCTGAAGACAAAAACGGATTTCCCGGACAATTGACTTTTCGCCGGCGGATGGTACTATTCTGGCGGCAAGGATCGGGTCAAGAAGCCGGCTCAAACGGGAAGCATTGCAAAGATGACCTATAATACAGAGTTTTTTAACGTTTCTTCCTTGAAGGGGCAATCACCATGAAAGAAAAAGTGCTTTTCATCCCGGTGGCCGACAACGAGGACGACGAAAAGGTCTGCCGCAAGCTCGAGGCGGCCCTCACCGCCAACAACCTCCTTTCGTTCATCCAGGCAAAGGACCTGGTGGCCTTCAAAACCCACTTCGGCGAAGAAAAATCGCAGGGGTTCGTGAGGCCGCTGCACTTCAAAATGATGGGCACACTGGTCAGGCAGCGCCAGGCCCTTCCCTTCCTGACCGAGACGTCAACCCTCTACAGCGGCATGCGCCACCAGGCGGTCAGCCATATCGAGCTGGCCCACCGCCACGGTTTCGGCTTCGAGAACACGGGGCTGCCCCTGATCATGGCCGACGGTCTGACCGGCGACGAAGAGCTGGACGTGCCGATTCCGGGAAAGATCTACAAAAAGGTCAGGATCGCCGCGCTGATCGTCAAAGTCCAGGCCCTGGTCGTGGTTTCCCACTTTACCGGCCACCTGGGTTCGGGATTCGGCGCCGCGTTGAAGAACATGGGCATGGGCTGCGCCAGCCGCCGCGGCAAGCTGGAGCAGCACTCGACCGCCACCCCGTCGGTGAAAAAAAAGAATTGCACCGGCTGCGGCGCCTGCGCGCAATGGTGCCCGGCGCAGGCCATCACCTTGGCCGACGGAACGGCCCGGATCGACAAAACAGCCTGCATCGGCTGCGCCGAGTGCCTCACCGTCTGCCGCTTCGACGCCATCGGCTACAACTGGTCGGCCACCTACGAGCAGCTGCAGCGCAAGCTCGTCGAGCACGCCTGGGGGGTGGCCGCTGCCAAGAAAGACAAGGCCCTGTACATCAATTTTCTCACCCGCATCAGCAAGGACTGCGATTGCATGGGCGGCTACCGCAAGATCGTCCCGGACATCGGGGTGCTCATCGCCCGCGACCCCGTGGCCCTGGATGCCGCTTCGCTCGACCTGGTGGAGGAGCGAGCCGGGAAGCCCCTGACCGCCCTGGCCTACGACATCCCCCACCGCGTCCAGATCGATTACGCCCGCGAGATCGGCTTCGGCCGCCCGGACTACAGCCTGGAAAAAATCACGTGACTTCTTTCGGCGGCGGCGTGAAAAAGTTGAAAAATTGTTTTGGGTATGCTATAGAATAGTTTCATGGTCGCATAAGGAGAAAAACATGAAGATCGAAAAAAGGAAAAAAGGCAACGTCACCATCATCGACCTCAAGGGGAAAATACTCTTCGGCGACGGAATCGACGAGCTGCGCCAATCCATCAACGGGGCGCTCAAGGACAATGAGAAGCAGCTGGTTCTGAATTTCGCCGAAGTGCCCTACCTGGATTCGACCGGCCTGGGTGAGGTTGTTCGCTCCTACACCACCCTGAAGAAGGAAGGCGGGACGGTCAAGATCGCCAACCTGACCAACAAGGTCAAGGACCTGATGATGGTCACCAAGCTGATCACGGTCTTTGAGACCTTCGAAAACGAAGACGAGGCCGTCAAGAGCTTCAAATAAAAACCGCCCGCGCCGCCGGTCCCGGCAACGGCTCCGCGCCGGGGCGCCGGTCATGACCCCAGGGAAAATCCGGTCGTTGGATCTCTTCCTGGATTTTTCAGCCTTGCTCCGGTACGGACGAGAATAAAAAAACCATGTGCGGAATTTGCGGGTTTTTCCAGATGCATCCGGGGGCCGATGCCGCGGTCCTCAAGAGGATGAATGACCAGATCATTCACCGCGGCCCCGACGACGAGGGCTTTTTTCTGAAAGACGGGGTCGGGCTCGCCGCCCGGCGCCTGAGCATCATCGACCTGGATACCGGCCACCAGCCGCTCCCTTCGCGCTCGGGCAATTCGTGGATCACCTACAATGGCGAAGTCTACAATTTCCAGGAACTGCGCCGGGAGCTCGAACTGCGCGGCTGCACCTTCCGCACCCGCAGCGACACCGAGGTCGTGGTCAATCTGTACGAGGAATTCGGCCTGGATTTCGTGAAAAAGCTGCGCGGCATGTTCGCTTTCGCCATCTACGACCAGAAGAACCGGCGCCTGGTCCTGGCCAGAGATCCCATCGGGAAAAAGCCGCTCTACTATTCTCTGGAAAACGGCCGCGGCCTGGTGTTCGCCTCGGAGATCAAGTCCCTGCTCCAGTTCCCAGGCATCGCCCGCGACGTGGATGCCGAAGCGCTCGATTTCTTCCTGACCCTGGAATACATTCCCGCCCCCTATTCCATCCTGAAATCGGTCCGCAAGCTCCCGGCCGGCCACCTGCTCGTCTGCGAGAACGGCAAGGCTACGATCCGCGAATACTGGGATGTGCGGCCGGCCGAAGCCCCTCGCGACTTCAACCGTGCCCGCGAGGAGTTCCTCGGCCTGCTCGAGGAGTCGGTGCGCCTGCGCATGATCTCCGACGTGCCGCTGGGCGCATTCCTCTCCGGCGGCATCGATTCCAGCGCCATCGTGGCCTTCATGAGCAAGCTGTCCTCCCTGCCGGTCCAGACGTTCTCCATCGGCTTCGAGGAAAAATCGTACAGCGAGCTGCCCCACTCCCGGCGGGTGGCCGAAAAGTTCAAGACCGACCACCACGAACGGATCCTGACGGCCGACATCCGGACGCTGGTCGATCAACTGGCGCGGAACCTGGACGAGCCCCTTGGCGACTTTTCCAATTTCCCGACCTACCTGGTGTCGCGCACGGCGCGGGAGAACGTGACCGTCGCCCTTTCCGGAGACGGCGGCGATGAGATCTTCGGCGGCTACGAGCATTACCTGGCGCAAAAGCTGGCCCGATTCGTCGATGCACCGCTGCTGTGCCCCCTGCAGGCACTGGCCAGCAGGGCCATGCGCCTGGTCCCGCCCTCGGAGTTGAAAAAAGGGGCGGTCAACCGCAGCAAACGCTTCAGCGAGGGATTCGCCAACTCGCCGGCCAATCGCCATTTCCGCTGGATGCTGTTTCTGAGCAAGCAACAGAAGTACCAGCTGTATTCCCCCGAGTTCATGAGGGAAAGCTTTGCCGCCGATCTGCCCGAGCGCGAGCCGTTCCGGACATACTTCGAGCGCAGCCGCAGCTTCCCCGGCATCAACCAGGACCTCTACCTCGACCTGAAAACCTACCTCGTCGACGACATCATGGTCAAGGTCGACCGCATGAGCATGGCCGCCTCGCTGGAGACCCGCGCCCCGCTCCTCGATGCCAGGCTGGTGGAGTTCGCCTTCTCCCTGCCGCCGGACTGGAAGGTGCGGGGCAGCACCGGCAAGTGGTTCTTCAAGAAAGCCATGGAGGGCATCCTGGATGAGGAAACCATCTACCGGCAGAAGGAGGGCTTTTCCATCCCCATCAAAAACTGGCTCAAAACCGACCTGAAGGAGCTGATGCTGGAAACCCTGTCGGAAAAAAGGATCGGCGCGATGGGGTATTTTTCCTACCCGGCCGTCCGGCAAATGATCAGTGAACACCTGGCCAACAAGGAGAACCACGCCCACCGCCTCTGGGCGCTGATGCAATTCCACCTCTGGAGCGACCATTTCGGCGGGAACTGAACCCCATCCAGATGGACCTCACCCCGCAAGTATTTTTGATCGTCCTGCCGGCGGTCTTCCTGGCCGGCCTCGTCGACTCCATCGCCGGCGGCGGCGGCCTGCTCTCCGTTCCCGCCTACATGGCAGCCGGCCTGCCGCCCCATTTTGTTTTGGGCAACAACAAGTTCTCCTCCAGCTTCGGCACCCTGTTCGCCACCCTGCGTTATCACCAGCACGGCCTGATCGATGTGCGCGTGGCCCTGCTCAGCGCTTTTTTCGCCCTGGCCGGATCTTTTCTCGGCTCCAGCGCCGTGCTGCTGCTGCGCCCCGATTTCCTGCGCCTGCTGCTGGTCGTCATGATCCCGCTGGTAGCCATTCTCACCATGACCAACCGTTCCCTGGGCCGGGAAAACCATTCGCAGCGGCAATCCAGGAAACGGATGTATATCCTGGCTGTCCTGGCGGGCCTGCTGCTCGGCTTTTACGACGGCTTTTTCGGGCCCGGCATGGGGATGTTCCTGATCCTGTTCTATACCCTGGCCTTGAAATACGACTTCGTCACGGCCAATGCCAACACCAAGGTGGTGAACCTGGCCTCCAACATCGCCGCCGTGGTCACGTTCATCGCCCACGGCAAAGTCATCTTTGCCCTCGGCATTCCAGCCGCTGTCGCCGGGATCGCCGGCAACCTGCTCGGGGCCAGGCTGGTCATCAAGCGCGGCAGCCGCATCATCCGTCCCGTCTTCATCCTTACTTTACTACTGCTCTTCGGCAAGGTTCTCTACGATCTCTTGTCAACCCGGTAGTCATCAAGAACGCTCGCTGCGCCTGCTTCATTCAGGCCGGCACACGCCCCGTTTTCCGGCCAGCCAACCGAAGATAGGCG
>JAQUQF010000045.1 GCA_028749105.1 Acidobacteriota bacterium
CAATGTCACGCCGGCCAACGAGTTGATCAAGGTCCTGCGCAAAAAGGATGAGCCCGTCCTGGAGGCGGTCGCCTATAAGGGCGACGGGGTGGTCGACACCCTCAAGGCCATTTCCAAGCTGATCATGACCGAAGTCAAGAACAAGATCGGCTGAGTGAGCCGTTTCACCTGCGACTGGATCTTCAATATCCTGGTGGTCCTCTGCGATGGCAAGGTTGTCTGCGGCTGCGCCGATCCCCGCGGGGAAAGGCCGTTGGGGCACTTGCGCGAGTCCAGCCTCAATGAGATCTGGCGCAGTGAAAAGGTAAAGAGCATCCGCCGGGAGTTGAATGGCGGGTTTTCCGGATTCTGCGGACACTGCGGCTTGAAGCGCCCCCTGGGCGACGACGAACCCGTTCCGCAGCAGCCGGTCGACCTGGAAATCCTGCCCCGGATTTTTTTTGAACCCACGGTCGTATGCAACCTCGACTGCTTCCAGGCGGTATGCGCGCCGGGAGCCAGACTGGCTGCCACGCGGGAGAGGAAAACGTTCCCCATGGACGAGTTCAAAACCCTGCTGGCCGATGTCGGCCCCAAGCTGGTCCGCCTTGATTTCTTCAACTACGGCGAACCCTTCCTCCATCCCCGGGCATTGGACATGATCGAGCACGTGAAGGCGGCATATCCCCATGTCTATCTGTACACCAGCACCAATGGCCTGCTGCTCGATGGCGAAAAGATCGCGCGCCTGGCGCGCTCGGGGATCGATGAAGTCACCTTTTCGGTCGACGGCCCCGACCAGCGCACGTATGAACGCTATCGCCGCGGCGGCGACTTCGCCAGGGTTTTGGGGAGCATGAAAGCCCTGGCCAAGGAAAAGCGCCTTCTCGGCCGGGAGGTGCCGTTCATCAATTGGCGGTATATCCTGTTCAAATGGAACGATTCCTTCTGGAAAATGTCCCGGGCCAGGCGCCTGGCCGTCAGGACCGGCGTTGACCGTCTTACCTGGGAAATCACCGACCACCCCCCCGCGGCGGCTTCCCGCAAATTCCGGCCCGGGAGCCCAGCCTGGAAGCGGATCTACCACGAGATCTGGGACTCGAGCCAGATCGGTTCGGCGCTCCCCGGCAAACGCTTCATTGCCCGCATCCGGCCCGTACGCTCAGTAGTGGCCGCACGGCGCGGGGAGAAAGCGGAGCTGGAAGCGGTCGTGAAAAACCGCGGCGGCGCCACCTGGATCACCCGTGCTTTTTCTGGGAGGCGCTGGGTCCGGCTGGGCGCCCAGCTTCATGACCTGAACGGCAGGCTGCTCGACCTGAATTACGCCAGGGCTTTCCTGCCGCGTCCCCTGGTCGGCGGCGAGAGCGTCAGGATGACGATCGAGCTGCCGGCAGCGGCTCTGGCAGGGGAGTACCGGCTGAAGCTGGACATGGTCAGCGAGGGGAACGACTGGTTCGAGAACGGCGGCTCACCCGTCTCCTGGGTCTCCTTCTCGGTCAGCGAATAGAAAAGGTTTTCGGCGTCAGGGCGTCATGATGGCCGATTCCCGGCCGTTGCCTTTCCAGGATTCGATGACGGCCCCCAGGCGCTTGACCCCTTCCTCGATCTCGGCCATGCTGGAGTATGAGAAATTCATGCGGAAGGAGTTGTGACCGCCGCCGTCGGGATAGAACGCCGTGCCCACCACGTAAGCCACCTTTTTTTCGATGGCGGCGTGGAACATCTCGCCGGCGTCCATGTCCTCCGGCAGGGTGACCCACAGGAACAATCCGCCCTGGGGGTGGGTCCACTTCAGGCCGGGAAGCTTGGGCATGTACTTGGAGAGCATGGAGATCATGAAATCGCGCTTCTCCCGGTAGGCCTTGATGATGACGGTGATCTGCTTCTCCAGCAGGCCGCTGTGCAGGTATTCGTAGAGGATGGCCTGGTTGAAAGGGGGAGAGCACAAGTCGACCGACTGCTTGGCCGTCACCGCCTTTTGGATCAATTCGTTGGGGCCGGCCATCCAGCCGAGGCGGAAGCCGGGCAGCAGGATCTTGCTGAAGGTGAAGAGGCCGAGGACGCGCTCCGGGTTCATGCCGAGCAGCGACGGTTCGGTCTTGCCCTCGAAGCGCAGCTGGCGATAGGGGGAATCCTCGACGATCAGCAGGTCGTATTTCTCGGCGATGCGGATGAGTTCCTTCCTGCGCTTCAGGGGCATGGTGATGCCCGAGGGGTTCTGGAAATCGGGTATCTCGTAGATGAACTTCGGCTTGATGCCCTTGGCGCCGAGTTTCTCGATCTCCGCTTCCAGCAGGGTGGTTTGCGTCCCTTCCGCGTCCTGATCGATGCCGATCATCTTCGCCCCGTACGAGTGAAAGGCCTGGATGGCGCCGACGTAGGTGGGGCGGCTGGTCAGGACAACGTCGCCCGGGTCGACGAAGATCTTGCCGGTCAGGTCCAGCCCCTGCTGCGACGAGGTGACGATCAGCAGGTGGTTGCTGGTGATGTTCACCCCGTCTTTCTGCATCAGCTTGGCCAGCTCCTCGCGCAGGCGGTTGTCGCCCTCGGTGGGGCCGTACTGCAGGGCGGTCTTGCCCTCCCTTTCCATGACGATCCGCGACATCTCCTTGATCTCCTCGACCGGGAAGAGGTCGGGGGCGGGCAGGCCGCCGGCGAACGAGATGATCCCCGGTTTGGCGGTGAGCTTCAGCAGCTCGCGGATCTCGGAGCGCTTCATTCCCTTGGCGTTATTTGAAAAGAACGGCATGTAATTGACCACGGCATCCTCCTTGTGGATGATGAAATCGTGAACGGCAGATTTTCAATATAGTACAATCGCGGCGGTTTTGCAAGTCCCGAGGATGGTGACGCGTGATGCGTGATGAGTAAGAATATCAACGATAACAAAAAATCATAAAGGCCTTTGTTTTGGTCATTGGAATTTGGTGCTTGGTGCTTGGTGCTTGGAAATTTATTCTTACCATTTTTTGTAAAATCAAAACAATCTGATATATTCACGCCATGGCATTGTTGCTGATCACGTCATTCATCTGGGCTTTTTCGTTCGGGCTGGTCAAAAGATATTTGGGCGGCGTGGACTCCGGTTTCATCGCCTTTGCCCGCCTGGCCCTGGCGCTGCTCCTTTTCCTCCCCCTGTGGCGGCCGCGCAACGTTCCTGTCGCCACGGCGCTGCGCCTGCTAGGCATCGGCATGGTCGAGTTCGGTTTGATGTACGTCTTTTACATCCAGGCCTTCCATTTCCTGGCCGCCCATCAGGTGGCATTGTTCACCGTCTTCACCCCGCTGTACGTGGCGGCCATCGACGATGCGCTGGATGGGCGCTTCCGGCCGCTCCACTTCTGGACGGCGCTGCTGGCCGTTGCCGGCACCGCGGTGATCGTGTACTCGGGGTTGGGGAGGGCGGGCCTGCTTTCTGGCTTTTTTCTTGTCCAGGCTTCCAATGCCTGCTTTGCTATTGGTCAGCTCTGGTATCGCCGGCTGTCCGTCGCCGGCAGGAATTGGCGGGACCGCGACGCCTTCGCCTGGCTCTACCTGGGGGGGACGGCCTCAGCGGCCATGGCCATGCTCGCTTCCCCGGGAACGCTCCATCTGCGCCTGGGGGCGGGCCAGCTGCTGGTTCTCCTCTACCTGGGACTGCTGGCCTCCGGCGTGGGTTTTTTTCTCTGGAATATCGGCTCTTCCCGGGTTTCCGTCGGCATGCTGGCCGTGATGAACAACCTCAAGGTCCCCCTGGCTGTTGCCGTCTCGCTGCTTTTTTTTCGGGAGCATGCCGACTTGGTCCGCTTGACGATCGGCGGCGGGGCCATTCTGCTGGCCCTTTACTTGAATGCCCGAAATAAAACAAACTAATCAGTGGTAGTGATAGTGATAGTGTTAATGACAGCAAATGAACGACCTCTGGCGATAATTTCTATCGCTTTGGGCAGTAGGGTTCACTAGATCGCTCTGATTTTCTTGCAACCACTACCACTATCACTATCACTTTTGTTCGGGAATGAGACAAATAGCTAAACTCTGCCCGTCAAAAAACAGTATAATGGTCTTATACTGAGGATTTTTAAAGGAGAACCACATGAAACGAGGCGCGTTGATCGCCCTGCTGGTGATCATTGTCATCCTGCTGGGCATTTTCATATTGGGCGGGTTCATCTACCTGCAGTTCACCCAGGAGCCTTATGTTCCCCAGAAGGCCTACCTGAAGATCGACCTGGGAGGAGCCATCGGCGAGACCGCTCCGGCCCGCTTCCCCGCCATGAAGGGCGGCGCCCTTTCCATTCATGACCTCTGGTACCAGCTGGAGCGGGCGGCCCGCGATGAACGCATCAAGGGTGTGATGCTGCGGGTCCAATACCTGGACACCGGCTTTGCCAAGGTCGAGGAGATCGGCCGCCTGATCCGGAAATTCTCCGCCAGCAAGAAGCCGGTGGCGGCTTTCATCATCGATGGCGGGCTCAAGGAGTACTACCTCGCCTCCTTTGCCGACAAGGTCATCATGTTCAGGGGGGGGATGCTTTCGATCAGCGGTCTGGGCGCCGAGGCGCTCTTCCTGAAGAACACCCTCTCCAAGCTCGGCGTTCAGGCCGAGATCTTCCATATCGGCGAGTACAAGACCGCGGCCAACACCTTCACCGAGGAGCGCATGACCCCGGCCCATCGCGAGTCGACCCAGGTGCTCATCGACGACCTCTACCAGGCGGTGATCGAGGGGATCGCCGCCAACCGCAAGCTGGATGCCGCCACGATCAAGGATGTACTCGACCGTTCGCCGCTGGCCAATGAAGAATACGTCAAGGCCGGGCTGATCGACTCCGTGGGCTGCGAGGACGACCTGTTCCATTCGCTTCCCGCCACCTACCCCGAGGTCGAGTTCAAGACATATTCCAAGACCCGCTCGCCCCTGCCGTTCGGCGGCAGCAAGAAGATCGCCGTCATATTCGCCTCGGGCGAGATCAACATGGGCGGCAGTGGCGGCAGCTCCATGACCGGCGGCGACGTGCTGGGCGCCGACACCCTGGCCGGGCAGCTGCGCCAGGCGCGCAACAACTCGGCGGTCAAGGCCGTCGTGCTGCGCGTCGACAGCCCCGGGGGCTCGGCCATCGCTTCCGACATCATCCTGCGCGAGGCCGAGCTGCTGGCCCAGAAGAAGCCGCTGGTCATCTCCATGTCAGACGTGGCCGCCTCCGGGGGCTACTGGATCGCCCTGTCGGCCCAGAAGATATTCGCCCAGCCGCAGACGATCACCGGCTCGATCGGCGTCGTCTCCGGCAAGTTCGTCCTGAAGGGCCTGTATGACAAGATCGGCGTCACCAAGGAGATCGTCACGACCTCGGAATACGCCGGCATGTACTCGGATTACAAGCCCTTCAGCGAAGGCGAGAAACAAAAGGTGCTGGCCGACATGGAGCGCATTTACACGGAGTTCCTGAAGAAGGTCGCCGCCAACCGCAAGATGACTGTGGCCGAAGTGGACAAGATCGCCCGCGGCCGGGTGTGGAGCGGCCGCTCGGCCCTGAAGCTGCACCTGATCGACAGCCTGGGCGGATTAAGCGACGCCCTGGAAGAGGCCCGGAAGCTGGCGCGCATCCCGCAGAGCGAGAAATTCGGCGTGCGCATCTACCCGCAGAAGAAATCGTTCTTTGAGATGATCTCCGAGCTGGCCGACATCAAAGCTCAGAACCCGCTCGACGTCAAGGCGAGGCTGCAGGCCTACCAGCGCTTTTTCCCGGCCATGGCCATGCCCTTCGCCATCCGCTGCTTTTGAGAATTCAGCGGGAAATCGTGAGGCGTAACGCGTAACACGTGACAAGCAGCAAGCAAGGTCCGATCAGCGAAATCTAATCCCAGCGCAGCTCGAACTCCGAGACCGGCTGGAAATTCGTCAGCGATTTGGTGATCTCCACCTTCACGTTCTTGCCGCCCGAGATCTCCAGGGAGCGCTCCATCCAGCCGCAGATGCGGAATTCGGTGGACTTGTCCAGCTCCGGGAAATGGCTGATGCGCACCAGGCAGAACTTCTGGTCGCTCATCGGCACGGTGATGGTGCAGGGGCGATAATAGGAGGAGAGGTATTCGCCGGCCTTTTCGACCAGCGTGTTGGTCTTGGGGATCTTGACCAGAAGCTTGAGCACGCCATGGAAGCGGTTGTCGGCGCTCATGCGCCCGATATCCCAGGCAGCCTTCTTCATGTCCCAGTCATAGAATAGCTGGGCGATGTTGGCCATGGGCTCGATCAGCATCTCCTTCAGTGGGAACCACGCTTCCGGGTTGATCTCGGATGTGTATATCCTGCGGGCGCCGGGCGAGATCAGCTCCAGCCACTTCTTCAACCCATATTGGCCGAACTTGTCCAGGATCATCTTGGGGGTCGATGCGATGACAACGCCTTTGACTTCGGTCATGTTTCCTCCTCCTGCATTTCCAGTCTCTCCTTGCCGGCGGCTCAGCGGCTTTCGGGGGTCATCATCAGCGACATGGCCTCCTGGCGCGGCCCGAGGTTTTCGCGGAACACCCCGCGCACGGCCGAGGTGATGGTCAGCGAGCCCGGCTTCTTCACGCCGCGCATGGTCATGCACAGGTGCTCGGCCTTGATGACCACCATGACGCCCATGGGATCGAGGGCCTGCACCAGGTAGTCGGCGATCTGCTTGGTCAGCCGCTCCTGCAGCTGCAGCCGCCGGGCCAGGTAGTCGACAAGGTAGCCGAGGTTGTTCAGGCCGATGATGCGCCCCTTCTTGGGAATATAGGCGATGCTCGCCCTGCCCGAGAAGGGGAGCAGGTGGTGCTCGCACATCGAATAGATGGGGATATCCTTGAGGATGACCATCTCGTCGTGCTTCTCCTCGGTCAGGCACTTCAGAAAATCAGCCGGCTCCTTGCCGGTGCCCGAGAGCACCTCGGCGAACATGGACGCCGCGCGCTGCGGCGTCTCTTTCAGCCGTTGTGAACCGGCGTCCTCGCCGATGCCCTCCAAAACCAGCGCGACGCCGCGCTTAATCTTTTCCAGGTCCATGCTCTTCATGAATGGCCTCCAGCACCAGCCGCAGGGCTTCCTTGGCCGTCAGCTTCCGCTCGGCGGCCAGGCGGCAGACGTCGTCGAACTCGGGCTTGACGTTCGTCGTGCATCCCTCCGCGGAGGCGAACTTCAAGCGCACATCGCAGCCGGCCACGCGCACGGAGCGCGTCTCGCGCTTCAGGACGATGCGGTCGGAAAAGCGCTGGCGCAGGCCGATGGCCGTGCTCTCCGCGAAAATCGCGGCGGTCACCTTATTGCGCACGTCATCGCGGCACAGAACGGTCAGCTGGAATCCCGGGCGCCCCTTCTTCATCAGCAGCGGGGCGATGAAAACGTCCAGGGCGCCGGCCTGGACGATCTTGTCGGAGGCATGGGCGAGCAGCTCGGGGCTGATGTCGTCCAGGCAGGTTTCCAGCACCCAGACGCCGTCGTCCGCCGCCTCGGCGTCCCTCTCCTCCAGGACGACCCGCAGCAGATTGGGCGTCGAGGCGAACGACTTGTGGCCGCAGCCATAGCCCGCCTTGAGCGGGCGGACCGAGCGGCCGGCTCCGGCCTGGCGGCCGCAGGTGGTCAGGATCGCCGCCGCTGTCGGGGTGAGCAGCTCGTCCTCGATCTCCCCGGCGCGGCAGGCAAGCCCCTGGACCAGGCGCAGCACGGCCGGCGGCGGCACCGGCAGCACGCCGTGCCGCGTGCGCACGCTGCCGCTGCCGGTGACCAGGGTGGTGAAAAAGATCGGGCAGCGCTCCAGCTTTTCCCAGAGCCAGCAGAAGCCCAGGATGTCGACCAGCGAGTCATCGGCGCCGACCTCGTGCAGGTGGACATCCTTCAGGTCCTCGCCGTGGACGGCCGCCTCGGCCTCGAAGATGGCCCTGAAGATGAGGCCGGCGTCGGCGCGGACACCCGGCGAGAGGGGAGCGGCGGCGATGAACGACTCGATCTCGCCCCAGCCGACGGCGTGGCTAGTCGGCGGCGCCTCGATGGTGACCTGCTTGCAGCGCAGGTGGTTCTTCTCGGTGCTGGCGACGTCGACGGTCACGGGGAGGCCGATGTTTTCGAATGTCTCCTTGAACTCCCGGCCGTTGTCGAGCAGGTCGATCAGGGAGGCAAGGATCATATCGCCGGAAGCCCCGCACTCGGTCTGGAACAGCAGTTCGCGCGCCATGATCCCTTTATACCTGATTGGTCCTGCGCCGTCAAGCTGCTTTGCGGTTGACTTTGGCCGGAGGCTTCGTGTATAAAGCGGGGAGGAGGATGTCCATGAGCAGGGAGAGCCGGTCCCAGATGCCCGAATGGCAGGCGTTGCAGAAGCACGCAGTCAAGATCGGCCAAGCGAGTCTGCGCGACCTGTTTGCCTCCGACCCCGGCCGGGGGAGCCGCTTTGCAGCCGAGGGTGCGGGCATTTACCTCGATTATTCCCGCAACCCGGTCACGGGCGAGACCATGGAGCAGCTTCTTGCCCTGGCCCGGGCCTGCGACCTCGAAGACGAGATCAGCAGGATGTTCGCCGCTGAAAAGATCAACGAGACCGAGAACCGCCCCGTGCTGCATTGGGCGCTGCGCGACTTCTCCGGCCTGCCGGTCCTGGTCGACGGGCAGGACGTCATGCCCGGCGTCCTCAAGATGCGCGAGCGCATGGCCGCCGCCGCCGCGAGGATCCGCTCGGGGCGCTGGCTGGGCGCCAGTGGCAAGCCGCTGACCCATGTCGTCTGCCTGGGCATCGGCGGCTCCGATCTCGGCCCCAGGATGGCCTGCACGGCGTTGCAGCCCTATGCGCAGCATGACCTGCATATCCAATTCGTCTCCAACCTCGACCCGGCGGACCTGGCCCAGGCGCTGCGGCCGCTGCAGCCGGAGCGCACCCTGTTCATCATCGCCTCCAAGACCTTCACCACCCAGGAGACCATGGCCAACGCCGCCCACGCCCGGGCCTGGCTCATGGATCATTTCCAGAACCCGGCCGCCCTGGGCGGCCATTACGCCGCCGTGACCGCCAACCCGGCCGCGGCGCGGGACTTCGGCATCGCCGCCGCGAACATCTTTGAATTTTGGGCATGGGTGGGCGGGCGCTATTCGCTGGCCTCCGCGGTCGGGCTGCCCCTGATGATGGCCATTGGCCCGGAGCGCTTCGAGGAGCTGTTGCGCGGCTATTGGGAGATGGACGGCCATTTCCGCGACACCCCCTTCGCCGGGAACCTGCCGGTGCTGCTCGCCCTGCTGGGGATCTGGCATGCCGACTTCATGGGGGCGCGCACCCATGCCGTTCTCCCTTACGCGCAAAACCTGGAGCGCTTCCCCGCCTACCTGCAGCAGCTGGAGATGGAGTCGAGCGGCAAGGGCGTCGACCGCAGCGGCGCGCCAGTCGACTACCCGACCGGTCCGGTCATCTGGGGCGAGCCCGGCACCAACGGCCAGCACGCGTTCTTCCAACTCCTGCACCAGGGCACGCAGGCGGTCCCCTGCGACTTCATCGGCTTCCGCCGCTCGCCGAGCCCGTTCCGCGACCACCATGAGCAGCTGCTGGCCAACATGTTCGCCCAGGGGCAGGCGCTGGCTTTCGGCCGGACCCGCGCCGAGCTCGAGCGTGAAAGCGTACCGGCGGCGCAGCTTCGTTTCCGCGAGTTCGCCGGCAACCGACCCAGCAACACCATCCTGGCCGATGAGCTCACCCCCGCCGCTCTGGGCAGGTTCATCGCCCTCTACGAGCACAAGGTGTTCGTCCAGGGGGTGATCTGGGACGTGTTCAGCTTCGATCAGTGGGGCGTGGAACTGGGCAAGGTGCTGGCCAAGCGGATCCTGCCGCAGTTGTCGGCGACGGGGCCGGTCTCCGGCCACGACTCCTCCACCGCCGGCCTGATCGAGGCGATCCGCCGGTTCAGGACGCGCTGAACGCCAGCTCGGCGTCGGCCGCGAACGGACGCTCCGGGCCGCGACGGGCGGCGGCGG
>JAQUQF010000338.1 GCA_028749105.1 Acidobacteriota bacterium
CGTGACCTTGATCAGCTCGTAGCGATTGGCCAGGAAGCAGAAGCCCAGGCCCAATAGTACCCCCAGGGCCGTGCCGAGGACGCCGATGACGGCCCCCTGCAGGAAGAAGATCCTGCGGATCTGGGCGGCGGTCGTCCCGTAGGAGAGCAGGATGCCGATGTCCTTGATCTTCTGCATGACGAGCAGGATCAATCCGGCCACGATGTTCAGCGAGGCCACGACAATGATCAGGGCCAGCGTGAAGAAGAGCACGGTCTTCTCAAGCTTCAGGGCCGAATACAGGGATTGGTTCAGCTCCCTCCAGGTGATCACCGTGCGGCCTGCTCCCAGCCGGGCGCGCAGAGCGTCGGCGACCTTCTCGGCGCTGAAGATGTCGTGGAGGTTGATCTGCAGGTAGCTGACCTTGTCTTTCAGCGAGAATAGCTTCTGGGCGGCAGCCAGGCCCGATATGACCGTGCCGCTGTCGAACTCGTAGAGACCGGAGCGGAAGATACCGGAGATGTGGAATTTCCTGAAGCGCGGCATGATGCCCATGGGTGACAGCGCCGCCTGCGGGGAAACGACCAGGCAGCTGTCGCCGGCGAACAGGTTCAGCTTCAGGGCCAATTCCCGTCCGAGGAGAACCTCGCGCTCTCCCTGCGGCAGGCGGCCGAAATCGAGTTCGGCAAGCCAGGGCTCCAGCTTCTTGCGTCCAAGGTCCAGGCCGCGGAAAACGGCCCCGGAGACATCCCGCGCCCCCCCCTTGACCAGGACGGTCCCGAAGACCACCGGCATCACCGCCTTTACTTCCGGGAAGCGGCCGGCCAGGTCGCGCTCTGTCTCGCCGTAGCCTGTGAATCCGTCCCCGAAACGGTCGGTGATCATGATGTGGGCCGAGGAGCTCAGGATGCGGTCGCGGATGTCGGCCTGGAAGCCGTTGATCAGGGCCAGGGCGATGACCAGCGCCGCCACGCCGATGGCGATGCCCAGGATGGAGACCGCGGAGATGATGGAGATGAAGGAATTCTTCCGCCCCTTGGTCAGGTAGCGCCGGGCGATGAACCAGGCAAACTTCATTCCTTGGGCCTCAGCGACGGGAACAGGATGACCTCCTTGATCGTGGAGGCCCCGGTCAACAGCATGACCAGGCGGTCGATGCCGATCCCCTCCCCAGCCGCCGGTGCCATGCCGTGTTCCAGAGCCGTCAGAAAGCCGTTGTCGATCAGCTGGGCCTCGTCGTCGCCCCGCTCACGGTCGCGCGTCTGCTCCTCGAAGCGACGGCGCTGCTCCAGCGGGTCGTTCAGTTCCGAGAAGCCGTTGGCGATCTCCATGCCGGCGATGTACAGTTCGAAGCGTTCGGTCTCCCGCTCATCGAAGCGGGACCACTTGGACAGCGGTGAGATCGCCTTGGGGTAATAGGTCACGAACGTGGGTTCGACCAGCGTCTTTTCGACGTAAAGGTCGAACAGCAGCTCCAGCATCTTGCCATAGGTCGGAGGGAGAGGTTCCTCGGGAAAGCGGGCCCGGATATGCTCCTTGACCTCGGCCTCGTTCCACAGCTGCTCCACGGACAGCCCCGACTTGCCGGCGATGGCGTCCATGTACTTCAGGCGCTGGAAGGGCGGCTTCAGGGGGATCTTGAAATCCTGCCAGGTGATGGTGTTGTCTATGAGCATTTCTGCGGCGAGGTCGAGCAGGAGCCGCTCACTCAGGTCCATGTAGTCGTTGAAGTCGCGGTACAGCTCGTAGAACTCGATCATGGTGAACTCGGGGTTGTGCATCAGATCGATCCCCTCGTTGCGGAAATTGCGGTTGATCTCGAACACCTTCTCCATGCCGCCGACCAGCAGCCGCTTCAAGTACAGCTCGGGGGCGACGCGCAGGTAGAGGTCGATGTCCAGGGCGTTGTGGTGGGTGACGAAGGGGCGCGCCGAGGCGCCGCCGGGAATGGGGTGCATCATCGGCGTCTCCACCTCGATGTAGCCGCGGTCGTGGAAGAAGCGGCGCACCGACTGGACGATCCGCGAGCGCTTGCGGAATATGTCCTTGGTCTCGGAGTTGACGATCAGGTCGAGGTAGCGCTGGCGGAAGCGCAATTCCTTGTCCTGCAGCCCGTGCCATTTCTCCGGCAGCGGGTGGAACGACTTGGCCAGGAAGGTCAACTCCTTCACCAGGACGGAAAGCTCGCCGGTGTGGGTCTTGAAAACCGTCCCCTGGACACCGATGATGTCGCCGATGTCGAGCAGGTTGTTGACGGCGAAGTCCTTTTCGCTGACGATGTCCTTGCGAATATAGACCTGGAGCTTCTCTTCGCCGTCGAACAGGTGCATGAACACGCTCTTGCCCATGCTGCGGATGGAGAGGATGCGGCCGGCGCAGCGGACCGCGATATCGGCCTGCTTCAGATCATCGGCGCCACGGTCCCTGTGCGCCGCGATGATGGCAGCGAAGCGCTGTGCATCCGCGAAGCGGTACGGATAGGGGGTGACCCCCAATTCAACTAGTTTTTTCAGCTTGTCCTGGCGGACGGTGAACTGCTCTTCCATGGAATTACCTCATTCATCCAGAATTTTCTTGTTTTTCCTGACGATGACGCCGGCAAAACGTTCAATTTCCTCGAGTGGCACCCCCGGATTGGTCACCAAGTAGCGCGAGGAGAAGTCCTGGTACTGCGGGTCGTAAAAAACCCTGCGGCCGCCGGGGAGGTCGACCTCCAGCCAGCGGTGGGGCACGGGTTCGACCCGGCTCCCCTGCTCGCGCAGGTAAAAGCCG
>JAQUQF010000339.1 GCA_028749105.1 Acidobacteriota bacterium
GCCCAGGTGGGCGCAGGCGAACCCCGGCGCGGCCTGGTCGGCAATGTATCCCGTGACCTTGAATCCCAGGCGGGCGCTGGCGGCAACGGTCGCGAAAAACCTCTGGGCCACATCCCCGCCGCCGACGATCAGCACATGGTTGAGGCGGCGGTCGCTCTTCTGCAGCGCGGCGAGCGACAGGCGGAATGCGAGTCGCCTGAACACCAGCAGGGCCAGCAGTGCCAGGCAATACGTGAGGACGAAAAACCGCGAATGGACCTGGGACTTGTTCACGAACGAGAAGGCGATGATGGCGACGATCTGCAGCAGGGTGTTCTTGCCCATGGCGGTCAGCTCGGTGGTCAGCGTCTTGGCGCAGGAGACATCGAAAAGCCCGAAGACCTTTGAACCGAAATTCCAGGCCAGGACAAGGAACAGCAGCAGCAGGATCTCCTGCACCTGCAGCGCGAATGGTCCCGCGGCGATCCCGGCATGGCGCTTGGCCAGGAATGAGCTCACAAAAAAGGAGAGGCTGAGCGCCAGGATATCGCCGCCGTTTTCCAGGAATTTTCGCAGCTTTCTTTGGTTGTGCATCATTCAACGCCCGTCATGCTGGCGGGCAATTGCCCGTGATGGGCCGTGATCCCCTCCCGGGAACGACGAAGAGCCGACCGGGGAATCTGGCGCTGATTTTCCCTCTGAAAAGGAGCATGGCGCTGTATTTGATTATTCTCATGAGCAAGAATATCTTTCCCTGCACGGGAATGATATGGCATTTTTCCCTTGTTTGTCAAATGATTCCAGGCGTTTTATTGAAAATTATCGGGCGGTTGGTATAATGGAAGTTGTTCATGAAAATCCTGCAATTACACAATTTCAAGCGGCACGGGGGGGGCGACGAGGTCGTCTTCACGCGCACCTGCCAAATCCTTCGGGAGCGGGGGCACGAGGTCATCCAGGTGACCCGCGACAGCCGGCTCATGGAGCCTACCTTGGCGGCAAAGGCTTCGGCGCTAATGGAGAGCCTGCATTCGCGCCGGGCCGCCCGCCAGCTGGAGGAGCTGCTGGCCGGCGAATCCCCCGCCGCCGCCCACGTGCACAACCTGTTTCCCTTTCTTTCCCCATCGGTCATGGCCGCGTGCCGACGGCACGGGATCCCCGTCTATTTCCATTGCCACAGCTATTACCTGACCTGCCCTATCGGCTACCATTTCCGCAAAGGCGGGATCTGCCAAAAATGCCTTCGGGGAAATTCCCTCTGGTGCCTGCTGCTGAACTGCCGCGGAAATTTCGCCGAGAGCGTTGGCATTGCACTGCAGCACGCGGCGTCCAGGAAGGCGGGGCTGGGGGCCGACCTGGCCGACGTCTATATCACTCCCACGAATTTTGCCAGAAAATGGCTACTGGATGCCGGCATGCCGGCGGAGAAGGTGGTGTACATCGCCAACCCGATCCCCCTGCATGACGCGGTCAACGACGCGGGCAGCGGGGAATACATCGCCTTTGCCGGGCGTTCCAGCCCGGAGAAGGGTTTCGCCACCCTGCAGGCCGCGGTGCAAAAGACCGGGCTGCCCCTGCATGTGGCCGGCGCGTTCCCCCGGGGCGCCCATGCAGATGGCAGCATCGTCTACCGGGGTCATCTTTCGGGCCCGGATCTGGATGCCTTCTACCAGGGGGCCCGCTTCCTGGTGGTCCCCAGCATCTGGTTCGAAACCTTCGCCCTGGTCGCCGGTGAGGCCATGAGCCACGGCATCCCGGTCATCGCCTCGCGGATCGGGGCCCTGGCCGAAGTGGTGGACGACAAGCACACCGGATTGCTGTTCGGCCCGGGCGATGCCGACGACCTGGCGGACAAGATGACCTGGCTCTGGCAGCGGCCCGACGAATGCCGGCGGATGGGCGCCGCCGGCCATTGGAAAGTAGAACGTGAATTCGCGCCCGGTGTGTACGCCCGGAACCTGCTGGCCTTATACGAAAAGAACCGCAAGAAATAAGCTCGGCAGGAGGCGGTTGCCATCCATGCCGCCGTCCGTCAGCGGCGCCAGCGAAACTTCACCTTGTTTGCGGCATAATGGCAGCGTCGGCCGGGGAAGCCGGCCGGGTAGATGTCGTATTCCAGGGGGATGGACTGGCAATAGTTGCCGCGCAGGGCTTTTTCCAGCAGGCGCAGGCCGTTGATCGGCAAACGGGCGGCCCTCAGCCAGATGGGCATCCCCTGGCAGTATTCCCGCCTCGCCGCCGCCAGCGCGTTCTCGCCCTTGCTGGCGTTTTTGCCCGTGTCCATGAAGATGGAGAGATAGCGGGAGCAGTGGCGGGTGACGTAGCCGGCGCGCAGCACGCGCAGGAGCCATTCGGTATCGCCGGCGATGCGCAGGTTCGGATCGAACCAGAAGCCGGCATCGATGACGCGGCGGCGGAAGAACAGGGCGCAGGTGAACGTGTAGAGATAGCGAGCATAGACATAGGCGGGACGCGTCACGAAGGATTTTCGGAAGGCAACCAGCGAACCGTCGGGCCGCGTGACCAGGACATCACCGGAGAGGATGTCGACCCCGGGGTTCGCCGCAAAGAAATCCCTTACAAAGGTCAGCGTTCCCGGCAGATACTGCTCGTCACAGTTCAGATAGGCCAAAACCTCTCCCCTAGCCAGGCGCAGCCCCTTGTTGACCGCGTCGTACATGCCCCTGTCTTTTTCGCTGACGCTGGTGATTCCCGGCCGCGCGGCCAGCCAGGCCGCAGTGCCGTCGCTCGAACCGCCATCGATG
>JAQUQF010000340.1 GCA_028749105.1 Acidobacteriota bacterium
AGCTGCGCCGGGAGCTGCTCCTGCAGCTTAAGGACCGCGGCGGCCTGAAATACCGCGAGATCGCCAGGCTGCCTGAGTTCGCCGGCGTGAGGATGAACTCGCTGGGGTCGATGTACCGACATGAAAAGAAGGGGCAAAAATGATTTGTGCAAAAAAACAAGCACCGTCCCTTGAAGGCATTACTTCTTCCTCATCTCCTTCTTCACGGTTTTGATGAACTTGCCGAAGGCCTTGTCCTTCTTCCGCTTCTCCACGAAAGACATCTCGTGATGCTCCGCTTCCTTTTTCAGCTTGGCATAGTTCGCATAGCGGTCCGCGTCCAGCTCCCCGCCCTCGATCGCCGCGCGCACGGCGCAGCCCGGCTCCCCGCTGTGGCGGCAGTCGGAATAACGGCAACCACGGGAGAGGTCGTGGATCTCCGCGAAGCTGTCATCCAGGGCCGCGCCCGCGCCCAGGATGCCCAGTTCCCGCATGCCCGGGGTGTCGATCAGCAGCGCCCCCTGCTCGAGGACGATCAGCTGGCGGCGCGAGGTGGCGTGCGTCCCTTCCCCGGTATGGCTGGTGGCCCTGGTCGCCAGCGCCTCGCGGCCGAGCAGGCGGTTGATCAGCGTGGTCTTGCCCACACCCGACGATCCCAGCAGGCAGTATGTCCGGCCCGGGGCCAGGAGCCGCCGGAAGTCATCCAGCCCGGCGCCGGTCGCATTGCTTAATGCCAGGATCCTGGCCGTGATGCCGGCCCGGCGAATGGCCGTGACCGTTTTTTCCAGCTCTTCCGGGGTGACCAGGTCGGTCTTGGTTAGGATCAGGACCGGTTCGATGTGCCCTTCACTCGCCATCACCAGGTAGCGGTCCAGACGGTGCAGGTTGAAATCATAGTGGCATGACTGGACGATGAAGGCGGCATCGATGTTCGCCGCGATCATCTGGAAGTCCACGTCCCTGCCCGCCGATTTGCGGCGCAGGAAGGTCTTTCTGGGCAGGACCCCATGGATGACGGCCATGGTTCCCGCGTTGTGGTACTGAACAGTTGCCCAATCGCCCACGCAGGGCAAGTCGACGGACGACCCGGCATCAAAACGGAACTTGCCCGCCAGCTCGGCCGTGAGCTCGCCGGCTTCATTTACGATTAGATAGGCGCCGCGGTCGACCGCCGAGACGCGCGCCAGGGAGTGGGTCCCCGCCAGCGTCCCATCGACGCGCGCGGCGAACCAGTCGTCAAACCCCAGCTCGTGCAAACGGATCCTTGTCTCTTGTTCGTTCAATTTCGTTGCTCCTTTTCTGTATTTGGTGGATGGAATGGATGGCGCCCGACGTGGGATCAGGCGCTGCAGACAGAAGAAGCTTTACAAAACAAGGACCATGTACCTGGATCATACAAGATCCACGAGCGTCTGTCAAATCCCGGGGATTGGGAACAGTGCTTGACTTTGTTGCTTTGGCGACAAAAAAACCGCGCAGGGAGAGGCGGAATTGGGCTAAAATATCAAGAGATCGCAAGGCTTCCGGAGTTTTCCGGTTTCAGGACGAACTCGCTGGGGTCGATGTGTCGCCATGAAAGGAAGGGGCAAAAATGATTTGTGCAAAAAAACAAGCACCGTCCCCGGAGCCTCGGAGCCTCTAAAAGCAAATTGATTCGGCGGTGTCAAACGTGATAGAAATGTCCCGATATGCGAACGTAGAATACGAGAGGAGTTGATCTGCCGGGCCTCGAGGAACGACGACTTTATTTATTTCCGGGAAAATGCGTCGCGAGGAAATTCAGCAGCGCTTGAGAATACTCCGCGTCCTTTTCGGGCTCAGCAAAGCTGTCCGTTAAAAAATGCCGGTCTCCCTCGCGCACGAATGTTTCCACATGCCCCGGGGCGCGCTGCCGGAGCCGTTCCAAGTTGGCGAATAAAACCTGGGAGTCTCCCCGGCTGTGCATCAGCAAAGCCGGCCGCTTCCCCAGTTTGGCGATCTCGTTCTTGGGGCTGATCCTCCAGCCGTTCACCCCGAATTTGATCGATGCCGCCAGGATCGAGAATGGTTTTACGATCTTGGCCAGCAGAGCCGGGGCTTGCGCCGCCATGCCTTCTTCAAAGACATCCTGCCATGATGAATAGGCCGAAAGGCTGATCAGGCCGTCAATTTCCGGGATCTCGCCGCTGGAGTTGATGGCGCTCGCCCCGCCCATGGACAGGCCGAAGACCACGATCGGCACATCCTTGTAGGCGGACTGGGATTTGATCCACTTCACAACCGCTCGGGTATCGCGATACTCCTTGTAGCCCAGGCAGATGACGTCGCCGGCGCTGGCTCCGTGCGCGCGCATCTCGAAAAGAACGGTGGCATAGCCATGCTCCTTGAACAAGCGGGCATGCCCGAAAAACGCGGTCACGGAAGGGTTGTGAATCCCGGAAAGGCAGACGATCACCGCTTTGGGATCATCGGTCCTGACCTCGTGGGCCGCGATCCGCAGTCCGTCTTCGGTTGTGACGAAGAACGGCTCAGCGGCGATCCCGAAGTCGGCCGCGGACCAAACCTCGTCAAAGTCAATATGCCGGTCGACCATCGGGTTCATCACGGCAAAGGGGATATAGGTGAAAAGCGCGAACAGCAAAACGATGATGCCGGCTCCCGCCCAGAGAATGATCTTCTTTTTTCTGCTCTTTTTCATGGCAGCCCGATAATGCATCAAGGAGGGCCGGAAGTCAATCTTGGGCAGAGATCTCACTTCTGGCCTTGGGGATGGTGCTTGACTTC
>JAQUQF010000341.1 GCA_028749105.1 Acidobacteriota bacterium
AGATGATGGGCAGGTCGGAGTGCGTCGGGTTCAGGCCGGCCAGCGGGTTCACCTCGATGAAGTTCACCACGCCGTTGCCGTCCATCTTGACGTCGATGCGTCCGGCGTCGAGGCAGCCCAGGCCGCGCCACGCGCGCAGCGCCACGTCCACGCAGGCGGCGGCATCCTTTTCCGGGGCCAGGGCATACCGCACCCGCTCCTCGTACTGCTCCTTGTTGATGTAGGAGTAGGCGTTGGCCTCCGCCTCGGGGTTCAGCAGTACCTCCATCACGCCGACGGACCCGGCTTCAGCGCCGCTGCCCACGATGCCCACGGTGAACTCGCGCCCGGGCAGGTAGGTCTCCACCAGCACCGGCTGCCTGAACTTTTCCAGCAGTGCGCGGCATACCGCCTGCAGCTGCTTTTTGGAATCGATCTTGGAGCGGGCGTCAATCCCCTTCCCCGTCCCTTCCGCCAGGGGCTTGGCAAAAAGGGGGAAGGGCAGGCCGACGGAGGCGATATCCGCGGGCGCAGCGACCACGGCGAAGTCGGGGGTGGGGACGCCGAAGGAACGCACCACCGTCTTGGTCATCCCCTTGTCCAGGGCCAGGGCCATGATCAGCGGCCCGGAGAAGGTGTAGGGGATCTCGTAGGCATCGAGCAGGGCCGGCACCTGGGCCTCGCGGCCCAGCCCGAACATGCCCTCGCAGATGTTGAAGACCATGTCCCAGCGCTCGCCGGCGGCCAGGTGCTGCACCAGGCTCTTGATGTTGCCGATGCGCCGCGTCTCGTGCCCCAGTGCCTGGAGACCGTTCTCGATGCCCTCGACGGTGTCGGGGCGGTCGAACTCGGCCGTCTCTTCGCGGCTGTAGCCGGCATCCAGGTAATCCTGCCTGAGGTCATAGGTCAAACCGATGATCATGGGTTATTCTCCACTTCGGACAACAATGAATTTTATGCCAACGCCGGCCGATATGCAAGCCGCGCCAGCGGCCTGCATGAAACTCAGGAGCTCGCGCCCGGCGTCTCCCCGGCACACTCGGCGTCGGGGTAGCGGAACATTTTCTTCTGATAGTTGCGCAGCAGCACGTCGCCGTTTTCGCGGCCCTGGTAATAATCGGGCAGCAGCGGGATCTTGCCGCCGCCGCTGGGCGCGTCGACGACGTAATGGGGAACCGCATAGCCGCTGGTGTGGCCGCGCAGGCCCTCGATGATCTCCAGCCCCTTTTCGATCGGGGTGCGGAAATGGGAGGAGCCGAGAATGGGGTCGCACTGATAGAGGTAGTAGGGGCGGACGCGGATCTTGAGCAGCTCGTGCATCAGCTTCTTCATGACCGGCACGGAATCGTTGACCCCCTTCAGCAGCACCGTCTGGCTGCCCAGGGGGATGCCGGCGTCGGCCAGGCGCTCGCAGGCCTGGGCCGTTTCCGGGGTGATCTCGTCGGGGTGGGTGAAATGCAGGCTCAGCCACAGGGGACGGAAGCGCTTCAGCAGGTTGACCAGCGAGTGGGTGATGCGCTGCGGCAGGACCACCGGCACCTTGGAGCCGATGCGTACGAACTCGACGTGCGGGATGCGGCTGAGGCGGGTCAGGAGGTACTCGAGGCTACTGTCGGGGAGGGTGAGCGGGTCGCCGCCGGAGAGCAGCACATCGCGCACCGCCGGGTTCATCTCAATGTACGAGAGGGCGCGGTCCCACTGGTCGCGGTTGAGGTGGCGCTTGTTCTGATCGCCCACCAGGCGCGAGCGCGTGCAGTAGCGGCAGTAGGTGGAGCAGAAGCCGGTGACCAGGAAAAGGACGCGGTCGGGGTAGCGGTGCACCAGCCCCGGCACGCGGCTGTGCTTGTCCTCGCCCAGCGGGTCGGCGGCCTCGCCGCAGGAGATCAGCTGTTCGGCGGTCACGGGCACAACGCTGCGGCGCAGCGGCTGCATGGGGTCGGAGGGGTCGAGCAGGCTGGCGTAATAGGGGGTGAGGCGCAGCGGCAGGCTGCCGCTTCCGTCCGCCATGGCCCGGGTCTCCTCGTCAGAAAGCTGCAGGACCTTCTGCAGCGCCTGCAGGCTGGTGATGCTGTTGCGCAGCTGCCACTCCCAGCTGTTCCAGTCGGCGGTGGCGGCCAGCGGGAAATATCTCCTCTGAAACTGCAGCGAACGCGCCCCGATCTTCAGAAATGTCTTGTCGAGTTTGGAATTGGGGAATTGGATCAACTCGGGAAACAGTAACGAAGGGGCGGGAGCGCTGCTGTCCTCCAGCAGCGTACTGCTTGGAGGCTCAGCCTCCTCACTGGGAATTTCAGCTTCTTTCATCGCGATCGCCTGAATGGCTTTTTTCAATTCTTGTGCCTCCCACTTTTCAAATCGGAATATAGTGTAGTTTTACGGACGTGTCAATAGATGGAATTGAATTTTTGAAAATAATTTCCTGCGGCGAAGAAAAAATCAGTTGCCGCTGATCTCGCCGGTGACCATGAAGATGATGCGGGACAAATGGGGATCCTAGTCGAAGGGGAGCAAGACGGTGAACGTGGATCCCGCACCGGGAGCGCTTTCGACGCTGATCTTTCCCCCGTGAAGAGTAACAATGTGCCTGACGATGGCCAGTCCCAGTCCGGTGCCGCCGCTTTGCCGCGAGCGGGCATTGTCGATCACATAGAACCGTTCGAAGATGCGCGGCAGGTGATCGGAAGCGATGCCGACGCCGCTGTCCTTGACCTCGACATGCAAGTGGCTGGCGGCAACCGAGATGCGGATGGCGATGCCCCCCC
>JAQUQF010000342.1 GCA_028749105.1 Acidobacteriota bacterium
GGTCTCCAATTTCTGCCGTCCCGGCAAGGCCTCGCGCCACAACCTGAAATACTGGCGCATGAAGCCCTATCTCGGCCTCGGCCCCTCTGCTGCCGGCTTCATGGGCGGGGTCGATACCCGCAATTGCTCCGATTTGAATCAATACCGTGCCGCCATCGCCAGCGGCAGGTTGCCGCTGGTCAAAACCAGGCAAATGGACCCCGGCAAACGGAGGCTCATCACCGGCTTGCGCCTGCTCGCCGGGCTGCCGGCATCGGCCTTCGCAGGCTTCGCCGACAATACGGATTTCTTGTTGCGCGAGGGCTTCCTCATTCGCCGCGGCGGCACTATCGCCGTGCCACCGGATAAAATCCTGCTCCTGAACGAGATCCTGGGCTACTTCATTTAAAATATCGGCAATCCCTGGTTGGAGCCAACCGCTACTTCAGCAGCTCGTAGGCGGGGCGGGGCTTGGCGTGGTCGCTACACTCGGCCACCAGGCGCAGGTAGTCGGTGGACGGCCTGGGGATGTGGACACCGATCTCGCGGGGCTTGGCTGCCAGCGCCCCCGTGTACTCATGGGTCCAGCGCACCTGGCCGTCGAGCATGATCGAGTCGCTCCCGATCGCCAGGGCGATGCGCACCTTGCGGTTGATCTCCGGGAGCTGCATGCTCTGGATGCCGATGCCGTGTTGCGAGACGTCCTGGGCGAAACCCGGATGCATTTCGTCGCCGCATTTGCATATGATAAGTTTGCTGAAAGGAACGCGTTTTTCCTCTCTTTTTTTGATCATAACTCTCCCCTCTTTTGCTACTTAATAATATATTTAGAAAAAGGATATTTTCAATAAGGAAAATCGTCAGCCGATGCCCAAATCCCTGCCGTCGATGAAGCCGGGCTTGTCGATGCCGAAGGCGGCCAGCACGGTCGGAGAGATGTCGACGAGGCCCGGGTTCTTTTCCTTCATCGTGCGGTTGCAGAAGAAAATTCCCGGCACCTGGTCGCGGGTGAAGGCGTGGTCGCCGCTCCACATGCGGGTGTTGTCGGAGAACAACTCCTTGCCGACATAGTTCACCGCCGACTCCCAGGAGACGCGGTAGCCGACCTCGTATCCGACCACGACGTCGGGGGCGTTGACGGTGTAGGGGCCGCGATAGATCTCCTCGCGCACGAACGCCTTGCGGATCGCCTTTTTTCCGTGCTTTTCGTCCACTACCCGGAGGAGCTTCTCCTTGATCTCATTCTTCAGCTTCTCGGCCTCGGCGCCGGGCGCGACGATGCCCCGGCTCTCCCGGTCTTTCAGGTTCAGAAAAATGCCGTTCAGTCCCTGGCCGTAGGCGCGCGAGCGGCTCCAGTCGACATCGGCGTACCACTTGCCGCTGGTCTCTTTCCCGTCGTTCAGCACCAGGTAGCCCTCGCGGTGCAGCCAGGTGTTCAGGTTGAAGCCGCGGTTGAAGGCGCTGAAGCCGTGGTCGGAGACGATCATCAGCAGATCGCTTGGCCGCATTTTTTTGTACAGCTTTTCCAGAAAGGAGTCCATGGCCTTGTAGCTTGCCAGGATCGCCCCGGTCACCTCGGGGTCCCGACTCGGCAGCGGCGCCGGCGAGCCCGAACCAGGCAGGTAGCGCCAGAACATGTGCTGCATGCGATCGGTGGTCTCGAAGACCTGGATGACCAGCCCGTCCTTGACCTTGGCCAGGGTGTTGAAGAATATCTTCTCCCTCTCTGCCTGCGTGCGATAGACCTGGTCGATGAAGTTCTTCTCCGACAGCACGCGCTCGTTCAACGACCAGGTGTCCTCGGCCATGCCCAGCGTGGCGAAGGGGCCGAGGAGCTTGGCCAGGTAGACCGAGAAGATCTTGGGGTGAGAAACGGGCATGGAGGGCTTTTCCGGGTCGATATTGATCGGTGACAGGTAGAGCTTCAGCGGCGCGATCTCTTCCAGCACCCATTGGGCGATGCCGGCCACCGTGACCAGCCCGGCCTTGAACTCCAACTTGACCCAGGGGGAGAGCCGGTTCTGCTCCAGCGTGAAGCGCTCCTTGCCGACGACGATCTCAGCATTCTTTTTTTCGCGGTCCAACTTCAGGATGAAGGGGATCTCCAGCGGCGGATTGCCCTTGCGAAAGGGGTGGCCGGGTCCCTTGATGCGGCCGCTGAAGCGATCAGCGCCCAACGGCTGCAACGACTCGAAAACGCCGTCGGAGATGTCGTAGCTCTCGGCGGCGCCGTCGGAATAGAAGCTGAAGCTCCCCTGCGTGCCGCGCAGGTCGGGAGTGCCCAAGCCGGCCAGCATGGAGCCGTAGAACTTTTCGGGCGGGAAGGTGAAGGGCATGCGCAGCACCGAGGCGTAGATGCCCTTGCTGCTGACGATCTTCCAGAAGCTTTGGCTCTTGCGCTTCAGCTCAATCTTGGGGCTGCCCAACGGGATCTGCCATTGGCCGAGCTTCAGGCTACGGCGAGGCGGGATGATGTCGGAACCGGCCATCTTGGGCATGTAGGTGGCGCGGTCGGTCGTCAGGAAGTCGAAGATGTTGTGCTTGCCGGGGTTGACGCCGGTGGTGAAGGTCGACCAGGCCACGGGCGAGATCGGCGGCTCGGTGCTCCACAGCGGCGAGAAGGTCCCCTCCGTTGCCAGCTTGTCAAAATGGGGGAACTTGTGCCCCTGCTTCCTGAACTGGTTGTACAGGTTGTAGTCCATGCCGTCGAAGCCGATCAGCAGGACGCGCTTGAACTTGGCCTTCTTCATGATG
>JAQUQF010000046.1 GCA_028749105.1 Acidobacteriota bacterium
TTCCGACCGCAGGGACGGCAAGCTGGTCCACCTCGACGGCCTGAATTTCAGCCGCGCCTGGTGTTTTTATGGCCTCTCGTCCTTGAAAGGGTACGGCCACCTGCGCGCCGTCGCCGACGCCCACCTGCGCCATTCGCTGGCCGCGGTCACCGCCGGCAACTACGAGGGCGAACACTGGCTGGCCTCCTTCGCCCTCTACGCCCTGGCCGCTGCCGGGGAATGAACGCTCAACCAATGGGCGGGCCCGGGCGTTTTTTCTCGATTTTTACTTGATCAGGCGCTTTTTCATCAGGCGCACGCCGATGAGGAAGGTGACGACTTCCAGGACGACGATCACCAGGAAATTGAAGAGCAGCCCCCGGGTGTAGTCGCCGTTGAAGATGGCGCGGGCGATGGCCACGGCATGGGTCAGGGGCATGAACTGCGCCAGGGTCTTCATCCAGCCCGGGAAGTTGTCCAGGGGGAAGAAGACGCCGGAGAAGAAGAGCATGGGCGTCATCACCAGCTCCGAGTAATAGCTGAAAAAATCGAAGTTGGGGGCGAACGAGGTGACGATCATGGCCAGCGAGCCGAAGAGGACGCCGACGAAGACCATGAGCAGCACAAGCAGCAGCACGCTGATGATTGACACCGGCAGGATGCCCATGAAGATGGCCACGATCATCATCAGGCTGCCGCTGAACAGGCCGCGGAAGGCCGCCCAGGCGATGTCGCCCGCCACCGCGTCCTCGGCCGACGCCGGCGTGGCGATCAGCGAGTCGTAGAGCTTCTCGTGGATCATCTTGACGAACGTGCCGTACATGCACTCGAAGCTGGCGGTCATCATCACCGAGGTGATCAGCACGCCCGGGACCAGGAAATAGAGATAGGGCTTGCCGCCGAAATGGCCGATGTAGGCGCCCATGCCGATGCCGAAGGTGATCAGATAGAAGAGCGGCTGGATCAGGCTGGCCAGAAACGTCGTCAGCACGAAGCGCTTGTAGGAGACCATGTTGCGCCAGAAGACGTAGAGGATGCGGTGGGAGAAGTTCATTCGATCAGCCCCCTGCCGGTCAGCTTCAGGAAGACGTCCTCGAGCGACGCCGGGCGGTGCACGGTGGCGGGCAGGTCGAGCTCCAGCACTTTCTTCATCAGCGCCCGGCCGTCGTCGCTGTACAGGTACAGGGTGTCGCCCACGCGCTCGTGGCCGCGGGCCAGGGGGGCGAGCTCCGCCAGCAGCCGTTCGTCCTGGTCGGGAGCGGCGCGGATCTCGGCGACTTCGCGGCCGATCTCCTCTGCGATGAGCCGGGCCGGCACCCCCTCCTTCAGGATGCGCCCCTGGTGCATGATCACGATGCGGTCGCAGAGCTGCTGCGCCTCCTCCATGTACTGGGTGGTCAGGACGAGGGTGGTCCCCTGGCCCTTCAGCTGCCGCAGCCGCTGCCAGATCAGGTGCCGGGCCTGCGGGTCCAGGCCGGTGGTCGGCTCGTCGGCGATAATGATCCGCGGCTGGTTGAGCAGGGCGCGGGCGATGAGCAGGCGGCGCTTCATGCCGGTGGAGAGCTGGTCGATCCGGCTGTCGCGCTTTTTCTCGAGCTCGACGAACTTCAGCAGCCCATCGATGCGCCGCTGCGCCTCGGCGCGGGGGATGGCGAAGAAATGGGCGTGGACCTGGAGGTTTTCCCGGACGGTGAGGTCGTTGTCCAGGGTGATCTCCTGGGGAATGACGCCGGTCTGCTGCTTGACGGCCCGGTTGTCGACGTGGGCGGCCATGCCGCTGACGGTGAGCGTCCCCGAGGTTACGGGCGAGACGCAGTGGATCATGCGCACGGTCGAGGTCTTGCCGGCGCCGTTCGGCCCCAGGAAGCCGAAGCATTCCCCCTCGCCGATCTCGAAGGAAATGCCGTCGACGGCCTTGAAATTGCCGTAGCGCTTGCCGAGCTGGCGTGCGGTGATGATGGCTGCCATGGTGAGTGTCAAAGGCGCATCATAGCAGATTCCGGGAGCCCGCCACAAGCTCCGGAATTGATTTTTTCTCCGCCGCAGTGGTATGATGTGCGCATGTACCACGATGTCGAGAAAGAACCGCTGCCCTTTTTCCTGCGCGAGGCCAACCTCAGGAAGTTCTCCGGCCACCTTTTCGTCTCGGCAAAGGACTTCCAGATCACCCTGAACCTTCTGGAGGGGAAGCTGGCCAACGGCATGAGCACGCGCAGCGACGAAACGCTCTCGGTGATCCTCCACGAGATGGGCGGGATCAGCGAGGAACAGTTCCATTTCCTCAGCGGACTGCACCAGTCCTCCGACGACCAGGTGGCGGGCATCCTTCTGGACCGCAATTTAGCCAAGAAGAAGGACATTTATTATGCGCGCATTTACCAGCTGCGGCGCATCGCCATCTCCACCTTCGCCCTGCAGCGGGGAAAATGGATCTTCACCGCCGGCGAGGCCGACCCGCCGCTGCGCGAGACCTTCGACATCCCCCTGGCCGGGATCCTGATCGAGGGGGCGCGGTCGGTCGACCACATCGCGGTCTACGCCAGCCGCTGGTTGCATCGCGTTCCGCTCCTGTTCAAGGAGATCCCCATGGATGTCGAGATCTATTTCACCGACGCGGAGAGGGAATTCTACGCGGCGGTGCAGGACCAGGGCCGGCGCAGCTGCCAGGAACTCATCGCCAGGCTGAACCTGCCCCCCATCCTGTTCTGGCGCGGCCTGCTGGCCTTCCACCTGCTGGGGATCGTCGAGTTCGAGAAGGGCGAGGAAGCCCCCGACCTCTCCGGAGAGGCCGCTGCCGTGCAGGAGCCGGTTCCCGGACCGGAGGCCTGGCAGGATGCCGCGACGCGGAGCGGGCTGGCGCCGGATGAGGATCTTGTCGTTGACGCGGTGGAGGCGACCGTTCCCGGAGTGCTGCGTGAAGAGGATATCGTGATCGCGCCACCGGTCCAGGCGCCGGCCGAAGAAGAGCCGTTGCGCGGAGCCGAATGGATCATCCAGGAAGAACAGGACGAGCCCGGAGCGGAATCCTTCATCGCGCTTCAGGTCGACCCGGAGCTCCAGGCCGGAGCGCAGCAGCCGGCCGGGCCGGAGAACCCCGCTGGGCATCCTCTCGGGGAATTTGCGCCGGTGGCCGCCCCCCCCTCCCTGCGCATGGCCAACGCCGACCACGAAAAAGCCTGGGATCTGCTGCTGCAGGCCAAGGAGCGCTACGAGAAGCACGAGTACGCCAAGGCCATCCCGCTCCTCAAGAAAGCGATCAAGCTGGAGCCGGGCCAGGGGGATTTTTATTACCTGCTGGGCATTTGCCAGGGAGAAAACGAGCTCACCAGCAACGATGCCGAGATCAATCTGAAGAAGGCCATCGAGCTCAAGTCATGGAGCGCCGATCCGGTCTATGCCCTCGGTGTCCTGTATCGCGGCCAGGGGAAAGCAAAGCTTGCCGAACGCTGCTTCCAGCGGGTAAAGGAGATCGCCTACGAGCATACGGGGGCCAGCCGCGCCCTGGTCGACCTGCGCCGGCAAAAGGCGTCGGGAAAACCCTTCCACCCGGCGCCGAAAAAGAAGCCCTAGCCGCCGCGGCTTACAGGTCTTCGTAGGCGAGGGCGAACGTGTCGCCCTGGCTCAGGTCACCGGTTTTTAGCCCCTTGGTGAACCAGCGCACGCGCTGTTCCGATGTGCCGTGGGTGAAGGCGTCGGGGACGACGTACCCCTGCTGCTGCTTCATGATGCGGTCGTCGCCCACCGATGAGGCGGCATTCAGCCCCTCCTCGATGTCGCCCTGCTCCAGCAAGCCCTTCATCCTCTGGGCATGGTGGGCCCAGACGCCGGCCAGAAAATCGGCCTGCAGCTCCAGGCGCACCAGCAGGCGATTGGCCTCCTCCTGGCTCGAGCTTTGCTGCATGCGGGCGTTGGCTTGCTGCATGACGCCAAGCAGGTTTTGCACGTGGTGACCCACTTCGTGGGCGATGACGTAGGCCCAGGCGAAGTCGCCGCGCGCTCCCAGTTTTTTCTGCATCTCCTGGAAGAACCCCAGGTCGATGTAGACCTTTTCGTCGCCCGAGCAATAAAAAGGGCCGGTGGCCGACTGGGCATAGCCGCAGGCCGAATCGGTGGCGTTGGTGAACAGGACCAGCTTGGGTTCACGGTACTGTTCTCCCCCCTGGCTGAGGATCTCGTTCCAGACATCTTCGGTGTCGGCCAGGATCACGCCGACGAATTCGCCCATCTCCTTGTCCTCCTGGGACAGGGCCTGCGCCTGCTGCGGACCCGCCGGCTGCGATGTCGGCAGGTTCTGCATCACATCCTGGGGGTTGCCGCCAAGCAGCAGGACGATCACGGCCAGGGCGATGGCGCCCAGTCCGCCGCCCACGGCCACCTGCCGCCCGCTTATGCCCCGGCGGTCCTCGACGTTATCGCTTTGCCTTCTTCCTTTCCACAGCATGGTGTTTCTCCTTGGGAATTTTTATCAATCCGGATTCCGCTCTTTATGATGGCTGAAAAGAAAGGGCGGCCCGCGCCGCCCCTTGTGTGAGCCTACTTGCCGAGGGCTTTCTTGATGGCGCCGACAATGGCCATCAGCACGCCGCCGCCCACGCCGCCGCTGAGCACGCTGGCGATGATGCCGCTCAGGTCCAGTCCGCCGCCGCTGGCCGCGGCCGGGGCCATTCCCAGCAGGCCGAGCAGCTGGCCGCCGATGCCGCCGCCCAGGATGCCGACGATGGAGTTGCCGATGGTGCCCAGGGAAAGCTTCTTCATCAGGGCGCCCGCGCCGTTGCCGCCGAGTGCGCCGCTGATCAACTGAATGATGATGTTTACCATGATGAATCCTCCTGATAACGCCATTATGGACCGGAGATATTGTCAAGTCAACACGCCGGCCGATTTTTTTAGCGCGATCGCCGGGTAGCCGGTTGGCACGCTTATTCAGCGGCATTGAATTCCCCGGCAACATGTGGTATTTAGTCATCAGGCATGGAGTGATGAGCGATCCATACGAAAAGACCATATGCGACGTGAAGGCTGTCTCTTCTCCAAGAGCCGAGTTCAAGGCTGAACAGGCGATCATCCTGACCGTCATCGCCGGCAGCGACACCGACTTCGGCAAGCATTTCGTTCTGGAGAGGAAGCGCACGGCGATCGGCCGCGAAAAGGTCAATGACATCGTCCTCAACGACGGCAAGGTCAGCAAGGCCCATTGCGAAGTCTCGGTGATCCGCAGCCAGAGCGGCGTCGAGCAGATCAACATCCTGGATCTGGACTCGACCAACGGCACGTTCGTCAACGGCGATCCCGTCGTCCAGACCGTGCTGAAGGCCGGGGACAAGATCCAGGCGGGTGGGACCATCCTGCAGCTGAGCTACAGCGACGAGATCGAGCGCGAGTACCATGCCAAGCTGTTCGACTTCGCCGCCCACGATGCCCTGACCGGGCTGTACAACAAACGCTTCATCATCAACGAGATGGAGAACCACTGCCGCATCGCCCGGCGCAGTGACCGCGCCTTCAGCATCATCCTGATCGACATCGACGACTTCAAGCAGATCAACGACCGCTTCGGCCACCTGGCAGGGGACGAGTACTTGAAACTTCTGGCGGTGCTGATCCGCAGCACGCTGCGCGACCAGGATATCGCCGGCCGCATCGGCGGCGAGGAGTTCCTGGTCATCCTGCCGGAGACGACCGTCGACGGCGCCCTGCAGCTCGGGGTGCGCATGCGCCTGGCCGTGCAGGAATTCGTCCTGCCCCATCAGAACTCCGAGATTCGCACGACCATCAGCGCCGGCGTCTGCCAGTATGAAAAAGGCCTCAAGGACACCCGGGAGTTCCTGGAACTGGCCGACCAGGCCCTGTACGAGGCCAAGAAGTCGGGGAAGAACAAGGTGATGCGCATCTCCATCGACGAGCGCGCCGAAGAGTGATCTGCGGCCGCTTGTGGACCGAGTCGGGCGGGGCGTGGCATTGAATTTTCCCGAAACCTGTGATACGGTTCCCGTCGGGGGCTAGGAATCCATGAGCGATCCTTTCGATGAAACCATCTGCGACCGCAATGTTTCTTCTCCCCCCGGCGCAGCGCGGAAGACGGAGAGTTCCATCCTCCTGGTCATCATCGCCGGCAGCGAGGTTGATTTCGGCCGTCATTTCGTCCTGGAGAAGGAGGAGGCCACGATCGGCCGCGAAGACGGCAGCGACATCGTTCTCCACGACGAGAAGATCAGCAAGGCCCATTGCGCCATTTCCGTCGTCAAGGGCGGCCGGGGCGTTGAGCGCATCGACATCCGCGACCTGGGAGCGACCAACGGCACGTTCGTCAATGGCGAGCCGGTCTCCCGGGCCACGCTCACGGCGGGCGACAAGATCCGGGTCGGAGACACCATCCTGCAGCTGAGCTATGGCGACCAGATCGAGAGGGAGTATCATGCCCGGCTGTTCCAGCTCGCCGCCCGCGATGCCCTGACCGGGCTGTACAACAAGCGCTACGTGCTCAACGAGGCGGAGAACCACTTCCGCATCGCCCGGCGCAGCGGCCGCACCTTCAGCATGATCATGATCGATATCGACGATTTCAAGCGCATCAACGACCGCCACGGCCATCTGGCCGGCGACGAGTACCTGGCGGGGATGGCCGGGGTGCTGGCCCGCTCGCTGCGCGAGCAGGACATCGCCGGGCGGGTCGGCGGCGAGGAGTTCCTGGTGATCCTGCCCGAGACCGGGCTGGAAGGCGCTTTCCAGCTGGCGGAGCGCATCCGGAAAAACACGGAGGCGTTCACTCTGTACCGCCAGGATGCCGGGATTCGGGCCACGATCAGTTGCGGCGTCTGCCAGTATGATCAAACGCTCGCGGCGGCCCAGGAATTTATTGACGCAGTCGACCAGGCCCTGTATGAAGCGAAAAATTCGGGAAAAAACATGGTGCGGCAAGCCCTTTTATCCGGACTGGAGAACGAGGGGCAATAAAAACCCGGCTGGAACCTGAACCTGCGGTTGCCCCTTTTTAGCAGGCAGACTCCTTTCCCCCCCCCTTCTTCGGCGGCAATGGGAAAAAGACGCTGGTTTTCTTCGCGTAGGCCTGGAACAAGGCATTGTCCTTGTATTTCCTCTCCAGCAAGGGAACGCCTGAAACAAAGACGAGCAGATAGGTGATCAATACCGGACTGACCAATCCGGCCAATCGCAGCCAGGCAAAATCTGCCATGGAAATGATCCATATCGCCCACCACATCGTGCTCTCTCCGAAATAATTGGGGTGCCTGGAGTATTTCCACAAACCCGAGCTCATGATCCTTCCTTTGTTTGCGGCATCCTGTTTGAATTTTTTCAACTGCGTGTCACCCACTGCCTCAAAGCAAAAACCGCAAACCCAAAGAGTGACACCAAAGACGTACAGGATGAATTGCGGCACGGATGAGATGGCGCTCGTTGAGCGATAGCTCAATTGGATGGGCAATGAAATGAAAAAAAGGAGAATTCCCTGAAAAACGAAGACATAGATGTAGGATTTGAAGGCAATGTGCGTCCGCCATTTTTCCTTCATCTGGGCATAACGGTAATCTTCGGGCTTGTTCCAGTTTCTGACAGCGATATGAAAGAAAAGGCGCAATCCCCAGATGAGGACAAGGATGGATATGGTGATGGAGAGCAAATTGCCATTCTGCGAGAAGAGAAGACTGGATGCGGCGACAATCACAAAGCCCAATCCCCAGGCCATGTCCGCGATGCCGTTGTTTTTCCTGATTTGAGCGATGAGAAAGGAGATGGTGAAATAGGCCAGAAGCACCAGCGCGTTGACTGCGAATATCATGGTTGATCCTTCCTGATATAGGCGATGGCGACGGTCCCGATGCCGGCGTTCATGGCGACAACCGTGGAGATATCCATGACGTATTCAGGTTTTTTGCCGATGATTTCCCCATAGACCCTGGCGTATTCGTTCGCGCGTTTCATTGCCTTGGCATGGACGATCGCATAGGTTTCAATGCCATGTGCCGTGTGAACCTCTTTGACATGCTTCTTGATTTTATGGTCGCTGCCGCGCAGGCTCATGCCCTTGCTGAAAATGATGCCGTTGCCCGCTTCGTCAATCGAGATGACCGGCTTGAGATTCAGCATCCTGGCGACCCATCCGGAAACCTTGCCGACCCTGCCGGAGCGCACCATGTATTTCAGGGTTTTGACGCTGACCAGGATCCTGGTTTGCCGGCGCAGCCTTTCCATGCAGGCGACCACGTCTTCCATTTTGCTGCCGGCGGCAATCATTTGCGCCGCTTTCAGGACGAGCAGGCCTTCGGCGCCCGAATTCTGCCTGGAATCGACAACGCGGATGTCGTGCGCTGCGAATTTGGCAGCCGCATCGACAAACGCCTGATAGGTGCCGCTCATTTTTTGCGATACAGTCAGCACGATGATGTCGTGGTAGTAGGTGGTCAGGAAGGAAAAGAAGCTTTCCAGGGTCTTGGCATTCGGCTGGCTGGAGGTCGGATAGATCTTGAGCGTATCCAGCATGTCATAGAAGCGCGTGCTGTGAATCGTGACCTTGTCCAGAAAGCTGGTCTTGTTGATCAGCAGGTTGAGCGGGATCATGCGGATCTGGTATTTCTCAACCAGTTCCACCGGCAGGTCGGCAATGGAATCCGTGACCAAGGCGATCGGGTATTTTTTTCGATTGGCCACTTCAAACTGCATTTTCATGTCGTCAACTTTTTGCTCGGCAAGCGTGCCCATGGAATTCAGATAGGCGAAAACGTCCTCGGGATGATCGGTGTGCAGATGAATTCTCAGCGCGCGCTCGCCGCCCGCGACCGCCAGGGAGTCGCCCAGTTCTTCCAGGGTGGGCGTGATGGCATCCGCATCAATATGGCTGCCACGAAGCAGGGCTTCCGTACAATAGCGTCTCTGGGTTTCAGCCAGATGATCGACATGCGGAGGGTCGATCCGTTCGACCTCTTCGCAATCCATGGAAGCCTCTTCACCTCGCAGTGCCTTGATGAAGCCTTCTATGAAGTGAACAAATCCCTTGGCCCCCGCGTCAACCACTTTGTATTCTTTCAAAACCGCAAGCATTTCGGTCGTTTTCAGCAAGTCTTGCTTGACCAGTTTGAATGATTTCATCAGCCAGTCCACGAAATTGCCGGCCGTATCCTTCAGGTGATGCAGGGAGAGCGCCCAGGAGCGCATCAAGGTGATGATGGTGCCTTCGACCGGCTTGGCGATGGCGCGGTAGGCATGATCGGCTGCGGCCGTGACGATTTCCACAAAAGCATCCTGGTCGATGACCTCCTTTTTGATGCCCATGGAAAAGCCATTGATGTACTGGGCGAAAATGATGCCCGAATTGCCCCTGGCGCCGACGATGGCCGCCTCGGCGATCGAGCGCATGGTTTCCCGGCTGTCCTGGCCCAGTCTGGAGCGTTCCAGAATGCTGGTCATCATGAACGCCAGGTTGCTGCCCGTATCTCCGTCCGGCACGGGGAAAACGTTGATGGCGTTCAGATTGTTTTTTTCATTGATGACGTTTTTGGCGCCGATCATGAACGATTGGAATATCAATTCATTGGTCAGCAGGTTTTGATTCATCATCACTCCGCTCAAAATATCAGCCGATAGAGCAGATGGGCGACGGTGCTTGTGGAGGCGCCCAAAAACGTTCCCCAGGCAAGGTCAATGAACGTCACTTGCAGCGGCCAGTCTTTCAGGGTGGCCAGGTTTGTCAGGTCATACGTCGCATAGGAGATGAAACCGAACAGCGCCCCCAACAGAACGGTCTGCCAAAGATCGCCTTTTGCAACAGAAGGCATTAGCACAAATACGACAAGACCGACGATGAATACCAAATAGAAAATTATGGCCGCTATCCAGTTGACATCGG
>JAQUQF010000047.1 GCA_028749105.1 Acidobacteriota bacterium
CCCGGGCTTATATTATATAAAACCATCCACAGATTTCGATGCAATTTCCTTGTCTAGAAAAATTATACAACTTTGTCAATGCAAAATCAATCTGAAAAAGGAGTCAACCGCCGATTGCCGAAAAGCTTCCCCCCGGCGCGAAACTATTGAAAATCATTCGCGCTTGCACTACTATTGATAATAATGAAGATCGTGACCCTGTTGGTGATCCTTTCAGTGGCGGGAATTCCCCTGGCCGCCGCCGGGGAAAATGCCATCATCTACCTGCGGCCAACCGACGCCCTGAATCTCGATCCCTGGCAGGCCGAAGACGCTTTTTCCAATGAAGTCGCGGTCAACATCTTCGAGGGGCTGGTCCGCTTCAAGAAAAACTCCACCGGGATCGAGCCCTGCCTGGCCACCGCCTGGAGCATCCAGGAAGGCGGCAAGCGCTGGCTGTTCACCCTGCGCCGCGGCGTGCGCTTCCACGACGGCACTTCATTCGACGCCCAAGCCGTGCTGCACACCTTCCAGAGCCGGATGGACGCCAAGCAGGGCTCTTATCAGCGGTTGAGCTTTCCCTTCGATTTCATCCTCTCCATTCGCAGCACGGACCCCTACCATGTCGAGATCATTCTCAAACGCCCCTATGCCCCGTTCCTCGTGGCTCTGGCCGACTCGGCCGCCTTCATCGTGCCGGGATCGGCACGGAGGTCCGCCGTCTTCCAGCCCATCGGCACCGGCCCTTTTCGCTTCCAGAACTGGTCGCGCGGCAAAACGCTGATCCTGACCCGCAACCCCGACTACTGGGCGGGAGCCAAGAGCCTGGAACGCATCATCTTCAAGGTCATGCCCGACTCGCTGGGCCGCCTGCTGCAGATCCGCAACGGCAGCGCCGACATGGCCGCCATCCAGTCGGGCAAGGAGTATGAGGAGTTGTCGCGCCGCAGCGGCATCACCATCCTGAGCAATCCATCCATCTCCACCAACTACCTGGGCTTCAACACCCGGAAGCCGCCCTTCAACCGCAGGGAGGTCCGCGCCGCCTTCCTGCATATCATCAACAAGGGCAGCATGATCAAGCGCATTTTCCAGAACCTTGCCGTCCCCGCCTACTCCCCCCTGCCAGCCCCCCTGACCCGCGGCCAGCAGAGCGAAGCGCTGAACAGCTTCAACCTCAAGGTTGCAAGCACCCTATTGAAAGAGGCGGGCCTGGAGAACGGATTCTCCTGCACGCTGTATTACCGCGAGGGCCACGAGGGCATCCAGGAGATCGCCGACCTCCTGACGGTCATGGCGAAAAAGATCAACGTCACGATCCAAAAGGTCAAGCTGCCTTTCCCCGAGCTGGTGAGGGCAGCCGGGCGTGGCGAGCATGACATGCTGATCATGGGCTGGAACTCCGGGCCCGATCCCGATCTCTTCCTTTACCCGCTGTTCACGTTTTCCCCCGGCAACCGCAACCGCTTCTATTACGAAAACCCACGGCTGACCCGCCTTCTCGACGAAGGCAAGGCCACGATGGACTCCGGCAGGCGCGAGCGGATCTATGCCGACGCACTGGACATCCTGAAGCAGGACGTCCCCTGGATCCCGCTGTTCCACCAGATCGACAACCTTGCCTGCAACGAGCGGGTGCAGGGTGTCGCCTTCACCCCGCTGGGGCATGTCGTCTTTCGCGACGTTCGCAAGGAGACCGATCCATGAAGACAAGATATATTCCCCTGGCGCTGCTGGCCCTGCTCCTGCTGGACCTGGCGGTGCCTCTCAGCGGCGGGCCGCCAGAAGCCGCCCGCGTGCTGCGCTCGGGCAGCCTGAGCGAGCCCTCCAGCCTCGATCCCGCCTGCATCTGGGACGACACCTCCTCATTCTATGTAAACAACATTTTCGACACCCTGGTGCGCCTGGACCCGCGCACAATGAAGATCGAACCCTCCCTGGCCTCGAGCTGGGAAACCAGCCAGGACGGACGCACCTGGACCTTCAACCTGCGCCGCGGCGTGCGCTTCCATGACGGCACTCCTTGCGGAGCCGAGGCGGTGGCCTTCTCTTTTTTCCGGCAGATGGACCCCGCCAACCCTGACCGCCGGACCACTTTCCCCATGTTCGCCGAGATCTTCTCCTACCTGACCGCCGTAAAGAAAACCGGCCCCTTCCAGGTGCAGTTCATCCTTTCCGAACCGTTCTTTCCCTTCCTGGCCTCGCTGACCGTCGAGTGCGCCGCCATCGTATCCCCGACCGCCGTGAAGAAACTCGGCGCCGGCTTCGCGCGCCACCCGGTCGGCACCGGCCCCTTCAAACTGAATTCATGGCAGAAAGGCAAGCGCCTGGTGCTGGCGGCGAACCCGGACTATTGGCGCGGCCGGCCGGCAATCGACGAGTACGTCGACATCATCGAGCCCCAGTCCGAAATGCTGAACAAGCGATTCCTGGACGGAGCACTGGACATCCTTTCCACCTATTCGATCTCCAAGATGGTTGGTTACAAGAAGCTCGACTGGGTCCAGGTCATCGCCGCCCCTTACCTGTCGGTGACATACGTCGTGATCAATTCCGCCCGGCTGCCGCTGCAGCGCAAGGGGGTGCGCCAGGCGCTGGGCCATGCCTGGGATCCGCGGACGCTGAAGCTGGTTTTCCAGGACTACGTACTGCCGATCCACTCGCTGCTGCCGCGCGGCCTTATGGAGGGAGAAGATGAGGCGCGGCCGAGCGGCTTCTCCCTGGCCAAGGCCCGGGAGCTGCTGAACAAGGAAACCGGCGGCGCCGAACTGCAGCTGGAGTTCCTGCTGCTGAAGGACGACGGACTGATCTTCCAGCTGCTTTCCATCTACGCCGCAAACCTGAAGCAGATCGGGGTCAAGCTGAAGCTCACGCGCCTGGAACCAGACGTCCTGGCTGCCAGGATCGCCACCGGCGACTTTGATCTGGCCTACTCGGGCTGGATCGCCGACTATCCCGACCCCGACAGCATGCTGTCCCCCCTGCTGTCCGAACCGCTGCTGAAGCAGGGCTTCGCCAACGCCGCAACCGGCAAGCGGCAGGATCTCATTGAAAAACTGATCCTGGCGCGGCGCGAGCGCAACGCCGGCCAACGCCACGCCATCTACCGCGCTATCGACCGGATCCTGATCGGCGACGGTCTGGTCATCCCCCTGTATCAGGACAAGCGGGTCATCATCTTCAACCGCAGGGTTGAAAACATCCGGCCCAATCCACTGGGCAAGCTGTATCTCTTCGATCTGAAAATGAAATGAAGATCAAGACCAAGCTGCTCCTCTCGCTGATCCTCATCGCCGTCCTGTCCATCGTCATCACGCTGAACTTCTCGATCCTTTCCATCTCCCGGCGCTACGAAAAAATGGCCCGCGAGGAGACCGCCAATGCCCGCAAGGTAGCCGAGGGTGCTTTTCTGGAGAATTTGGGCGATCTGGTGCGCAAGGCCCTGTTCCTGTCCGAGATGAAGGAGATCATCGAAAACATCGGCAACCCGGATGACCTGGCCATGACCCTGGAATTCAAGAATTTCTTCTTTTCCAACACCAACATCAAGGTCCTTGCTCCGGAGGGGAAAATCCTCCTGGCGCACGACAACTCATCGACCAGCATCATCAACGAGAACAATCGCTTGCAGATCGATTTTTTCAACAAGAAGCGCGATCCGCTCATCCGTGAGGCCGGAGTTTTTCTCGTTGACGGCGGCCTGTGCCTGGCGGCCATATCGCCGATCGTCAACCTGGAGAACTTCGACCTCAGGGGCTTTGTCATGCTGGACATCCCCTTCAACCTGGAGTTGGCCGACCAGATCAAGGAAAAGACCAAGGCCGAGATCATGCTCTATGTGCAGGGGGGGCCCCTCACCTCCACCCTGACCGACGGCAACGGCGAAATGGTTTTCCCCAAGCCAGCCTACATGAAGGCAGCGAAGGCGGTGCGCATCCTGCCCGGCGGCGATCGCTTCCTCATCGAGTCCTTCGCAGTCAGGGACTTCCAGAAGCACAACGTGGGCGAAATCCGCGTTGCCGTCAACATCGAGAACATCATGGCCGCCAAGCAGGTAAGTATTTCCAGCCTGCTCTACCTGTCGCTGCTGATCGGCCTGATCGTCATCCTGACCAGCTTCCTGCTGGGACGCCGGCTCACATCGCCCATCAGCAGGCTGGCCCACAGCGCCGAGGCCATCGCCGCCGGCAACTACGATGTGCACATGGACGTCAACTCCAAAGACGAGATCGGAGAGCTGGCCAACGTCTTCAACAAAATGTCCGACTCGCTGAAGATCCAGCGCGACGAGATCCTCGAGTTGCAGCAGTTCTTCGCCAAGATTGTCGAGCACTCCCCTTCGGCCATCGTCATCGGCAACGAGAGCGCCGACGTGCTGGCCATGAACCCGGCCGCCGAAAAGCTTCTGGGGCGGCCGCTGGCACAAATCAAGGATAAGCCGCTGTTCGACATGCTGCCGGCGTTCATGCCGCTGAAGGAGGATTATTTCAAGGTATTGCTGAGCGGCACTCCCTGCTTCCACGACAACTATTCGCTGGTCCTCGAGACGGGCGGCGACAAGGTCCTGCACGTGATCCTCTACAAGATCCCCCTGCCCGGCATGCCGGCCGCCGTGCTGCAGATCGAGGACATCAGCGAGAAGTTCGAACTCGAGGAAAAGCTGGTTCATGCCCAGAAGCTCGGCACCCTCGGCGAGCTGCTCAGCCGCTTCACCCACGAGTTCAACAACCTGATGACCAGCCTGCTGGGCCACCTGACCATGCTCAAGAAGGAGGCCGGCGAGGGCCACCCCCTTGCCAAGCGCACGCAGCTGATCGAGGACGTGGCCTTGCGCGCCCACCATTTGGGCAAGGACATCCTGGACTTCTCCAAAAGGGAAAAGCCGAAGAAGGAAATCCTCGACATGCGCGACGCCGTGCAAACCGTGCTCAATCTCCTGGGCAAGACCGTTTTGAAGCGCATCGAGGTCGAAACCCGGTTCATGGACGGCGACCTGACGGTACTGATCGACAACGAGAAGCTCCTGCTGGCGCTGTTCAACATCCTGATCAACGCCAAGGACGCCATCCTGGCGGCGGAGCGCGAGATGGGGCTGATCCGCATCAGCGTCGACCGCATCTTCATCCCCAAGGCGGAGAACAACTTCATCCGCATCCGCATCAGCGACAACGGCACCGGCATCGACGAGAAGATCATCGGCAGGATCTTCGAGCCCTATTTCACAACCAAAAAAGAGATGGGGACCGGCGTGGGCCTGTCCACGGTCAAGGAGATCATCGAGAGCAACGCCGGCTGGATCGAGATCGACGCCCAAAAGGGCAGCGGCACGACCTTCATCACCTTCCTGCCCCAGCACCAGCGCTAGCCGACCGCTGCCGCCCGCCGATTGACTTTGACCCGGGAAAAGTTTACCATGGCGGGCAGCAATGAAATTCTGGAAGATCACTCTTTTCAGCGCCCTGTCGGCAATCTTCGTCTGGCTGTTCCTGCGCCGCGTCGACTTCGCCGGCATCCGCGACGTCTGGCTTTCCATTCCCTGGCGCTACCCGCTGCTGTTCCTGGCGCTGGCCCTGCCGCAGTATGCCGTGCGCGCCTGGCGCTGGGGGCTGTTGCTGCGCCCCTTCAAGCGCCATGTTCCCTTCCGCAGCCTCTGGAACTTTTCCCTGATCGGCTTCATGATCTCCTACCTGCTGCCGGGGCGGCTGGGGGAAGTCGCCCGGCCGGTCCTGCTGGCCGAGAAGGAAGGCATCAAGAAGAGCCAGGCCATCGCCACCATCGTCAACGAACGGCTGTTTGACCTGCTTACCGTCCTGGTGCTGCTGGCTCTCTACCTTGTCTCTGCACGGGGCGGCCTCTCGCCGCTTCTGCGTTCGCTGCGGGCGGCGGCCTTTCTGCTCCTGCCCCTCGTCCTGCTCGTCTTCTTCCTGGTCACCCTGGCCAACCACCCGCGCGTCTTTCCCTGGACCGAGCGCCTCATTCGCGCGCTGGCCCGGGTGCTGCCCCGCCGCTGGCGGGAGCAAACGGTCGCCTTCATCCTCCATTTCGTCCGCGCCCTGCGCCTGGACCTGGGCTGGAAGGGCCTTGCGGCGGTGGCGATCTGCTCGCTGCTGCACTGGTGCCTCATTGCCTTCTCGTACTGGCTGCTGCTGCGGGGGTTCGGCATCCGCACCGCCCTGCCCGCCATCGTGCCGTTCCTGGCCGTGATCTTCGTCTCGGCGGCGGTGCCCACGCCGGGCATGGCCGGCAGCCTGGACCTGGCTTCCAAGTACGCCCTGACCGGACTCTTCGCCGTGGCCGAGAAAAACGCGGTGGCCTTCACCATCCTGTTCCACTTCCTGCTGCTGCTGGCCCCGATCGTCCTCGGGCTGGTCGCCCTCTGGAGCGAGGGCCTGAGTATAAAGGCCGTCGGCCGGCTGGGGAGGAAAGATGAACTGCCCGCAATGCGCTGAGATCGCCGACAAGGTCATCGAGACCCGGGAAAGCAAGGACGGCCAGTACATCCGCCGCCGCCGCGAGTGCCTGCACTGCGGCAAGCGCTTCACCACCTACGAGAAGATCGAGGACATCCCGCTGATGGTGGTCAAGAAGGACGGTCGGCGCGAGCCCTTCGACATGGACAAGATCCGCAAGGGGCTTTACCGCGCCCTGGAAAAACGGCCGGTGCAGACCAAGCAGATCGAGCAGCTGGCGCGCCAGGTGGAGGAGTTCTTCTCCCGCTCCGACCGCGAGGTCCCGACCTTCAAGATCGGCGGCATGATCATGGAAAAGCTGAAGAAACTGGACAAGGTGGCCTATGTGCGCTTCGCCTCGGTCTACCTGGAATTCAAGAGCCTGGAGGAGTTCCTCACCGAGCTGCACAGCCTCTTGAAAAAGGAGGAATGAATGGCCAAGAAGAACTTTCCCTTTTTCGAGGTGGAGATCAGCAAGAACTACCCCTCGGGGATCAGCACCCATATCGATTGGAAGCCCAGCACCAATATCGTGGAAACGCGCGACGCACTGGTCATCGAGATGGAGCTGCCGGGCGTGGCCAAAGATGACGTTGCCATCACCCTGCTCAACAACCAGGAGCTGATCGTCAAGGGGATAAAAAAGCAGCCGCGACTGGAGCGTGAGCCGGTGACCTACTACCTGTTCGAGCGCGAATTCGGCACCTTCTACAAGAAGATCGTCATCGACTTCCCGCTGGACCCGACCCGGGTCAAGTCGCTCATGGAGAACGGCGTGCTGACCATCGAGGTCCACAAGCGCCGCGAATCCAAGATCGCCGTGGAGATCAAATGATGAGCGAAGAAAAGAATCCCGTCCCCGCCGCCCCGGAAAAGGAGGAGAAGCTGGAGAAGGTCAAGATCCCCGGCAACCTCCCGGTCCTGGTCCTGCGCGACATCGTGGTCTTCCCCTACATGATCGTCCCGCTCTATGTCGGCCGTCCCAAGTCCAAGAAAGCCGTCGACATCGCGCTGAACGGCGACCGCCTGATCCTGCTCCTGACCCAGAAGGACATGAACGTCGAGGACCCCGGACAGGACGAGCTGTACCGCTTCGGCACCGTGGCCCTGATTGTGCGCATGCTCAAGCTACCCGACGGCCGCATGCGCGTGCTGGTCCAGGGCATTTCGCGGGTGAAGGTGCTGGCCATCGATGACGACGGCAAGGCCCTGCAGGCCGAGGTCGTGCCGGTGGAGGACATCGAGCCGGAGGCGCTGACCCTGGAAAGCAAGGCCATGATCAAGAACGTGCGCCAGAAGTTCGAGCAGGCCGGCAAGCTGGGCAAATCGATCTCCAACGAGATCCTGATCATCGCCGAGAACATTGAGGAGCCGGGCAAGCTGGCCGATATCATCGCCTCCAACCTGGAGCTGAAGATCGAGGACTCGCAGTCCATTCTGGAGGAAGCGAACTCGCTACAGCGTCTGGGCAAGGTTCACGACTACCTGAACTACGAGATCGAGATGCTGAACATGCAGAACCAGATCAACCTCAAGGCCCAGGGGGAGATGGACAAGAACCAGAAAGAGTATTTCCTGCGCCAGCAGCTGAAGGCCATCCGCAAGGAGCTGGGCGAGGAATCCGAGAACATGGAGGAGATCGCCGGCTACCTGAAGAAGCTGGACGAGGCGAAGATGCCGGAGGCGGCGCGCCAGGAGACCGAGAAGAACATCGACCGCCTGAAGAAGATGCACCCCGAGTCGGCCGAGAGCACCGTGATCCGCACCTACCTCGACTGGATGTTCGATCTGCCTTGGGCGGCGGCCAGCAAGGACAACCTGAACCTGAAGCGGGCCCGCGGCATCCTCAACCAGGACCACTACGGGCTGGAAAAGGTCAAGGAAAGGATCCTGGAGTACCTGAGCGTGCGCAAGCTGACCAGCAAGAGCCACGGCCCGATCCTGTGCTTCGTGGGGCCGCCCGGTGTGGGCAAGACCTCGCTGGGCAAATCGATCGCCCGCGCCCTGAACAAGAAGTTCGTGCGCATCTCGCTGGGCGGCGTGCGCGACGAGGCCGAGATCCGCGGCCACCGCCGCACCTACGTCGGCGCCCTGCCCGGCAAGATCATCCAGGAACTGAAGAACGCCGGCACCCACAACCCGGTGTTCATGATGGACGAGGTGGACAAGATCGGCATGGACTTCCGCGGCGACCCGTCGTCGGCCCTGCTGGAGGTCCTCGACCCCGAGCAGAACAACTCCTTCACCGACCACTACCTGGGGGTGCCTTTCGACCTGTCCAAAGTGCTGTTCATCACCACCGCCAACCTGCTCGAGCCCATCCAGCCCGCTTTCCGCGACCGCATGGAGGTCATCGAGATCAACGGCTACACCGAGGAGGAGAAGATCGAGATCGCCCGCCGCCACCTGATCCCGCGCCAGGTCGAGGCCAACGGACTGACTCCGCGCCTGATCGAATTCACCCCGGGAGCGCTGAAGGACGTCATCGCCCTCTACACCCGCGAGGCGGGCGTTCGCAACCTGGAGCGCGAGATCGGCGGCATCTGCCGCAAGGTGGCGCACAAGGCGGCCATGGGCGAGAAAAATCTGACCAAGATCACCTCCCGCAACCTGGAAAAATATGCCGGCGTGCCCAAGATGTTCCGCGACCAGCTGCTGGATGAGGACTCGGTCGGCGTAGCCACCGGCATGGCCTGGACCCCATATGGCGGCGACATCCTGTTCATCGAGGTCAAGCTCATCCCGGGCAAGGGGGGGCTGATCCTGACCGGCTCGCTGGGCGACGTCATGAAGGAGTCGGCCAGCGCCGCCCTGAGCCTGATCAAGGCCTCCGCCGCCGAACTGCAGCTGGCGACCGAGAAGTTCGAGAAGAACGACATCCACATCCATATCCCCGAGGGGGGCATCCCCAAGGACGGCCCCTCGGCCGGCATCACCCTGACCACGGCCCTGATCTCGGCCTTCACCGGCAAGGCCGTGAAGCGCGAGACCGCCATGACCGGCGAGATCACCTTGCGCGGCCGCGTGCTGCCCGTGGGCGGCATCAAGGAAAAGGTCCTGGCGGCGCGCCGGGCCGGCATCCGCGAGATCATCCTGCCCGAAAAGAACAAGAAGGACCTCAGCGAACTGAAGGAAGCCCATATCCGGTCGATCCGCTTCCTGTTCGTCAAGGATTTCAAGGAAGCGGTAAACGCCGCCCTGGTCGAAAAGATCTTCTGATGGACGAGAAGGGATTTGTCGACTTCCTGAGGCGGAAATTCAGTTTCGGCCGCGGGCTGGGCATCGGCGACGACGCCTCGCTGGTCCGCCGCGGCCGCTCCCTCCAGCTGGTCAGCACCGACCTGCTGATCGAGGACATC
>JAQUQF010000343.1 GCA_028749105.1 Acidobacteriota bacterium
AGTCGATCGCTTCGACCCGAACCGGAAAAAGTTTTCCCATTACCGCGCCATCCCGGGCAAGGTCGACAGCCTGGGGAACAATGCCGTCTATTCTTTTTGGGAAGACACGGAGCGGGTTCTCTGGATCGGGACCGGCAACGGGTTGGACAGGCTGGAGCGGAGGACGGGCACATTCAGCCACTTCGGCTATGCCCCCGGCCCCGCCGGCACCCTGGGCATCACCAACGTGCGCTGCATGAAGGACGATCGTTCCGGGAATCTATGGCTCGGCACCGACGGCAAGGGGCTATATCGCTTCAACCGCCAGAGCGGCCAAGCCACCGGTTTTCGCCATGATCCCGGAGATCCAGGGAGCATCAGCAACGACCGCGTCCTGGCCCTGTGCGAGGACATGAACGGTTCGCTCTGGGTCGGCACCTACGGCGGCGGCCTCAACCGCCTGGACCAGGGAAGTGACTCGTTCAGCCGCTTCCAGTTCGATGAAAAGGACCCCGGCAGCCTGAGCGACAATATCGTGCGCGCCATCCTGGAGGACCGCACCGGCGCTTTGTGGATCGGCACCTATGGCGGCGGACTCAACCGCCTTGACCGCGCGACCGGGAAATTCACCCATTTCCACCACGACCCCGCCGACCCGGGCAGCCTGAATGACGATTATATATATTGCCTCCATGAGGACAGGGAAGGCGCCCTCTGGGTCGGCACCCTGGGCGGCGGGCTGAATCAATTGGAGATGAAATCAGGCCGCTTCCGCCACTTTACCAAGGCGGACGGCCTGGCCGAAAACATGGTCCTGGGGATCCTGGAGGACAGCTCCGGGAACCTTTGGTTCACGAGCAGCGGGGGCGTGTCGCGATTCTCGCCGCGGACGAAGCAGTTCAGGAGCTACGACGCGAGCGACGGTCTCCAGGGCAAAGCGTTCATCAGCAATGCCACCTACATGAACCAGGACGGTGAAATGTTCATCGGCGGCGGCGGCGGGTTCAATGTTTTTTCCCCGCAGAAAATATTCGATAATCCATACATCCCCCCGGTATGGATCACATCCTTCAAGATATTGAACAAGGAGGTGAAACTGCCCGAACCGATCTGGGAAACCGCGGAAATCGAACTGACACCGAAAGACAGCCTGTTTTCCTTCGAATTCGCCGCTCTGGACTATACGGCGCCGGAGAAAAACCAGTATGCCTATAAACTGGAGGGATTGACCGACGACTGGATCTATACCGACTCCAAGCGCAGGCTGGCATCCTTCTCCCGCCTGCCGCCAGGGAAATACGTTTTTCGCGTCAAGGGCTCCAACAGCGACGGCCTCTGGAACGAGAAAGTCGCCTCCCTGGTCATCCGCGTGCGCCCCCCCTGGTGGAGGTCATGGTGGTTTCTTTCGCTGCTGGCAGGGCTCGCAATCCTGACCCTCTATCAATGGCAGCGGACTCGCGTGAGGCGGCTGGCGGCAAGGATCAAGACCGAGGCCACCCTGGAGCAGATTTACTCCAAGTTCAACATCTCGCCGCGGGAAAAGGAGATCCTGATCCTGCTGCTGAAAGGCAAGTCCAACAAGGAGATCGAAGGCGAGTTGTTCATCGAGTTGAGCACGGTGAAAATCCATGTCCATCATATTTTCAGGAAGCTCGGCATCAGCAACCGCACGCAGCTGCTGCGCCTTTTCCAGAACCTGCAGATCAACTAGATGATCATGCCATTCGCACAAAAACCCATGCAAAAATCAAACCGAATCGTCGCCGTCGCTTCACTTCTGTTTGCCTTGTTTCTCCGCTTGCCGGCAGAAACCGACAGGATCCGCTTCGACAACGTTTCCTTGAAAGAAGGGCTTTCCCAGAGCATTGTCTCCTGCATCATCCAGGATCGCAACGGTTTCATGTGGTTCGCGACCGAGAACGGCTTGAACCGGTTCGACGGGTACAGCTTCACCGTTTTCCGTCACATTCTTGATAACGCCCATAGTTTGAATCAGAATGAGATCTTGACGATTTTCGAAGATCGCAGCGGCATGCTCTGGATCGGAACGTTTAACGGCGGCCTGAACAAGGTCAATCCGAGGAGTGGCGCTGTCCAATGTTATAAAAAAATCACCGGCCAGCCCGACTCCTTGAGCGACAACATCGTCCGCGCGATCTGCGAGGACCAGGCGGGTTCGCTCTGGATCGGCACAAACAACGGCCTGAACAAGTTTGACCGCGAATCCGGACGGTTCACCATCTACCAGAATCAGCCTGGCCAAACAGGCAGCCTCAGCGGCAGCCAGGTCAATGCGCTCCTGGCGGATCGGAGCGGCCGACTCTGGATCGGCACCGCCAGCGGCTTGAATCGCTTTGATCGCCAGACCGGGCGTTTCACCTGCTGGCAAAACCGGCCGGAAGAACCAGACAGCCTGAGCAGCGACCAGGTTCTGGCCATTCATGAGGATCGGAACGGCACGCTCTGGGTGGGCACCGCCAACGGCCTGAATCAATTCGACCGCTTATCGGGGCGATTCACCCGCTATCACAACCAACCGGGCACGACCCCCGGCCTCATTCACAATCGGGTCAACGCCATTTGCGAGGATCACGCCGGCATGCTCTGGATCGGCACGGAAAACGGCCTGAACCGCTTTGATCGCAAAAACAGGCAATTCGTCGCCTATCAGAATGATCCCCTGGATCCGGGCAGCCTGAGCAGGAATGAGGTGCGATCGCTGTATGAAGATCGTTCGGG
>JAQUQF010000344.1 GCA_028749105.1 Acidobacteriota bacterium
GGTTCATTTCGCCGAGGCCCTTGTAGCGCTGGATGGTCAGTCCTTTCTGCAGCCGTTCGAACAAGAAGGTCACCAGCTCCTTGCGGTTGTCCTGCACGAATTTTTCCTTGCCGATCTCGATTGAATACGGGGCGGACGGCAGCTCGTCAAGCTTCCCGTACAGCTCCTTGATGTCGGAGAATTCCGGCCCGGTGAGAAAGTCGTGATCGATGATCTTGTGGGTGCTTACGCCGTTCAGCTCGAACTCGAGATCCAGCGTATAGGCCCCGAATTCCTTGTCGAACTTGATCTCCACGTTCTTGCACAGCGAGTCCTTCTGCAGCTGCTGGGCGATGGCCTTGGCCTTGACCTTGTCCTGGAAATCGCTTTCGTTGTCGATGGTCCTGACCAGCTTCTTGGTCAGGGGCCGCGGCATGCCGTGCTTTTCCAGGTTGTTCATCAGCAGGTTTTTCTTGTGCACCAGCTTGATGAACTTGAGCAGCTTCGGCCCTTTCAGGATCTCGCTGCGGAAATCCTTGTCATACAAGACGACCTCGTCGCCGATCTTGGCGAACAGAAAATTTTCCAACTCCTTTTCGTTCTTCAAATAAATCTTGGTCTGACCCTTCTTGATCAGAAACAGAGGTGGCTGGGCCAGGTACAGGTACCCTTTTTCGATCAGCGACTGCATCTGGCGGAAGAAGAAGGTCATGATCAGGGTGCGGATGTGCGAGCCGTCGACGTCGGCGTCGGCCATGATCACGATCTTGTGATAGCGCAGTTTGTCAATATCATACGTTTCCTTGCCGATGCCCACGCCCAGCGCAGCGATCATATTCTTGATTTCTTCGTTCTCCAGCATCTTGGTGGCCGATGCTTTTTCAACGTTGAGGATCTTTCCTCGTAGCGGCAGGATGGCCTGGAAGCGTCGGTCGCGCCCCTGCTTGGCGGAGCCCCCGGCCGAGTCGCCCTCGACGATGTACAGCTCGCTGTCCTCGGGGTTCTTGGACTGGCAGTCGGCCAGCTTGCCGGGAAGCGTCGTGCTCTCCAGCAGGTTGGTTTTCCGCACCAGGTCCTTGGCCTTTTTGGAGGCCTCGCGGGCCTTGGCCGCCAGCAGCACCTTGTTGATGATGGCGCGGGCGACATTGAGGTTCTGTTCAAAAAAATCGCCAAGTTTCTGGTTGACAAACGACTCCACGATGCCCTTGACGTCGGAATTGCCGAGCTTGGCCTTGGTCTGCCCCTCGAACTGCGGGTCCTTGATGCGGATGGAGACGACGGCGGTCAGCCCTTCGCGGACGTCATCGCCGGAGAACACGTCCTTGAAGTCCTTGAGCAGGTTGTTGGCCTGGGCCACGCTGTTGATCGTGCGCGTGATGCCCGACTTGAAGCCGGTCAGGTGGGTGCCGCCCTCGACGGTGTTGATGTTGTTGACGAACGAGAAGAGGGTCTCGTTGTACGACTCCACATATTGGAAGGCGATCTCGATCTCGATGTCGTCATTCTTGGTAGCCAGGAAGATGGGCGAGGTGTGGACCCGCTCCTTCGCGCCTACCAGATACTTGACATACTCGACGATGCCTCCCTTGTAGTAGAAGACCTCCTTCTTGTCGACGCGCTCGTCGTTCAGCGCGATCGTCAGCCCCTGGTTCAGGAAAGCCAGCTCCTTCAGCCGCCGCGCCAGGACACCGTAGTTGAACTCGATCGTCTCGAAAATCTCCTCATCGGGCCAGAAGGTGACCTTGGTGCCCCGCTTGGCGGATTTGCCGGCTTGTTTCAGCGCTGAGACCGGCTTGCCGCTGGCGTAGCGCTGGACATAGACATTGCCGCTGCGCTTGATCTCCAGCTCCAGCTTGGAGGAGAGGGCATTGACCACCGATACGCCGACGCCGTGCAAGCCTCCCGACATCTTGTAGCTGTCCTTGTCGAACTTGCCGCCGGCGTGCAGGGTGGTCATGACCACTTCGGCGGCGGCCCTCCCCTCTTCCTTGTGCATGTCGACCGGGATGCCGCGGCCGTTGTCGCTGACAGTGACCGAGTTGTCGAAATGGATCGTCACCTCGATCCTGTCGCAGAAGCCGCCCATGGCCTCGTCGATCGAGTTGTCCACGACCTCGTACACCAGGTGGTGCAGCCCCGACGAGCCCGTACTGCCGATATACATGGCCGGCCGTACGCGCACGGCCTCGAGGCCCTCGAGGACCTTTATGTTTTCTGCCGTGTACGACTTGTCTTCGAAATTGGCGTTGGTCTTGTCCACGCTTAATTCTCCTTTTTCAGCTCCAGGCGGCTGGCGAAGCGGGCGTTGCAGGCGACCGAGGTGGCGATGACCTGCAAGGCCGGAAAATGGTCCAGCACATGCTCCAGGTTCCGCTCATCCATGGCCGCATCGTAATCGTCGATCAAAAAAACGGGGTACTCGCCCCGGGCCTGGCGAAACAGCTCGATGAAGGCCATGAAGAGCATGATCAGAAATTTTTTCTTCTCGCCCGAGGAAAACAGGTGCAAATTTTTCCCGCCGACCGTCAGCTCGAAGCGATCGCGCTGGGGGCCGATCAGGGTGCGCCGGCATTTGATCTCCGCGCTCTTCATCCGCTCCAGATTGTCCAGCATGGTCGTCTCGGAAACAAGCCCGGGGGTGAGCAGGGCGGGGCGGTAGGTCATTTGGAGATCACACCCGTAAGCGTCCCCAATAGCCCGGTTCAATTGATCGGTGAATGCCATTCTC
>JAQUQF010000345.1 GCA_028749105.1 Acidobacteriota bacterium
CAGCGAAGCAATCTCGACTTTGCATGAACTAATAATCATACATGAGATTACCGCATCGTCCGGATTAAAGGAAAAGGCGAATGACGGCCTGGCGGTTGAGCTTGTTCCAGAAAACCCTAACCAGGACTTCCACACCGGCGAGGGTCACGACGGTCGCAAAAAAGACGAGAAAAAGACGCTGCAGGAACTTTTTCATGGCAGGACTCCTTGCCGCACATATTTTAACATAGTCCCGGCCGGCCGACAATCGCAATGAGGCCCCAGATCGCCTGCGATCGCCGGAAAATCCTTCATTTGGGGCTGGATCTCTGCTATAATGCTTTTTCACGAGGAAATCAGGTGAAAACGCATTTAATCATCCCGCCCAGCGGGTATATCGCCCAGCGCTGGAAGGAGCACAACACCATGCCGCCGCTGGGGATCCTCTCCATCGGCGCCGTCCTCGAAAAAAGCGGACGCCCGGTGCAGGTGACGGCCGCCGAGGTGCTGGGGTTGAAGACCCAGGGCATCCTGCGGGAGATCGCCGACTACGACGCCGACATCATCGGCATGTCGATCACCACCGAGAACCGCTTCGAGATCTTCGCGCTGGCCGATGCCATCAAGACGGCCTTCCCGAAAAAGACCATCGTCATCGGCGGGCCCCATGCCACAATGGCCGGCCTGGACATGATCGGCCACGTTCCGGCCGTCGACCTGGCTGTTGTAGGAGAAGGAGAGCGCACCATCCTGGAGATAGCCGCCTGGCAGGAAGCCGGGGGCGACATTTCCGAATTGGCCAGGATCAAGGGGCTGATCATCCGCCGTGACGGCCGCCCCCTTTTCACCGGCGTCCGCCCCATGATCGAGGATATCGATCCCCTGCCCTTCCCGGGGAAGCAGCTGATCCCCATGGAACGCTACGACTTCCGCTGGCCGGTGGGAGACAAGACCCTGCGGGCGACCAACATCATCACCTCGCGCGGCTGTCCCTTCAACTGCAACTTCTGCTCCACGCCGACCAACTGGGGCCGTCAGGTGCGCGGCTACTCGCCGCAGCGGGCGGTCGATGAGATACGCTGGAACCGCGACCAGTTCGGGGCCGAGGTCCTGTGGTTCTTTGACGACACCTTCAATTACAACCGCAGGCGCACCGAGGATTTATGCCGCCTGATCATCCGCGAAAAGCTGGGCATCCGCTTCGTCGCCGAGCTGCGCGTCGACGTCCTCACCTACGAGCAGTTGGCCCTGATGCGCGAGGCCGGGGTGCAGTACATCTCCTTCGGCGTCGAGGCCGGCTCCGAGCGGGTGCGCCGCGACGTGATCCACAAGAACATCAGCAACGAACAGGTTTTCCAGGCGGTCGACTGGGCCAGGAAGCTCGATATCCAGGCCACCGCGTTTTTCATCTTTTCGCACCCGACCGAGACCTGGGCCGAGGCCAGGGAAAGCCTGCGCCTCATCGACCAGATCAAGGACAGTGCCGACATCACCGTCTCCATTTTGCACATCTACCCCGGCACGGAATTGGAGGCGTACGCCAAGGAGAAAAAGCTGCTGCCGGCCGATTTTTCCTGGGCCCGGCACGACCGCCGCGTCGAAACACTGCCCGCCGCCCAGGGCGACGTGCCCCTCTTCAAGGAGCAGTTCACCTGGGGGCAGATCGGCGAATTGCTCTTCAAATGGTCGGCCGGGAACAAAAACGTTTCCCTGCGCAAGAAGATACCCGACGTGCTGAGGTCGATCCGCTCACTCCGCGACTTCGGCAAATACCTGGCCATCGCCCTAGTTTACGTGCGCATCAAGTTGCTCGGGAAATAAGCAACGGTTCCCTCTTGCTCCCCAGGGCATCGGAAAGGAAGCCCGGCATTTTATTCCCGTCCCGGTTCTGATATAATGAATTCGCTCATGACGCCAAAAGCCATCAAGATCTTTTTTGCCCTGTTCCTGCTGTTCGTCATCTGCTTTTCTTTCGGCACCGATCCGGCCAAGACCAAGAAGGGGGGGTTTGCCTCCGACGAATCCAGTTATTTTTCGATCATGCAGAGCCTGGCCTACGACGGCGACCTGCGCTATGATCGCGCCGACATCGTCCGCATTCGCAAGGATTTCTATGCCGGCCCAACCGGGATCTTTTTGCGCCAGGCCGGGGACGGCCGGCTGTTCTTCGCCAAGTCGTTCGCCTACCCCCTTGCCGCGGCCCCTTTCTACCGCCTGTTCGGCACGCATGGCATTTTGCTGGCCAGCGGCCTGATGATCTTTTTCACCCTGCTGATGGGCTTCCTGCTGCTGCGCCAGCACCACGAGCCGCGTAAAAGCTTCTTTTTCACCCTCAGCTACTTGTTCGGCAGCATCATTTTCATCTATATCTGGTGGATCACCGCCGACTTATTCAACTTTTTCGTCAATTTTGCCGGGCTCTTCTTCTTTTTTTACCGGTTCAAGAAGCCGGCATGGAACGGCCTGGCCGGTCTATTCTTCGCCCTGGCCGTGTTCTCCAAGCCCAACAACGCCCTGCATATCGGCATCCTGTTCCTCCTGCTTCTGTATCAAAAGAAGTGGCGGCAATTCCTCGCCACGGCACTGGTCGGCCTGCTGGTCCTGAGCGGTCTCCTCTATTTCATCTATGCGCAGACCGGGACCGTCAATTTCATGGGCGGGGAACGAAGGTCCTTTTATGGCAATTACCCCCTGGAACGCCCCGACTTCACCTTCAGCGGCGGCG
>JAQUQF010000346.1 GCA_028749105.1 Acidobacteriota bacterium
ATCTTAACTTCGAGGAACAGCTGCCGTTTTACAACAGCGCCCTCTCCGAGAACATGGGCGGAGCCGCTGCGGATTGGGTGGCCAGAGACGCCCGGGTGTACTTTGAAATGCTGATGACCGAAATACCGTACGTGGGAGATGCGGATAACCCGCTTCCGAAGACGTTGATACAGAGCGCTGTAGCGCTCTCGTTTTACAGGTCACTCAGGGCAGCCGGAGAGGAGATCGAACAGGCCGGGAACCTGATCGTCGAAGCGGCGGAAGCGGGATTCAGTGCCGTATCCGAGGAAGAGCACCGGGCACAAGGCGAGTATCAGTTCACCACGGAATGGTACCGGATACAGAGGTTGGCTGCGAAAAAGTCGCAGGAAAGGCTCTACCCGGGAGACTGGGTATTTCGATATATCGAGGGTGTACCCGATGAATTCGACTGGGGATGGGATTTCACGGAATGCGGCATTCGAAAGCTGTACAAGGCTCGACACGCGGAAGAGCTGCTCCCCTTCCTTTGTGTTCAGGACTTCATCATCAGTAAACTGGAGGGAACCGGGCTTCAGCGAACCAAGACGCTCGCCAAAGGTGACGACTGCTGCAACTTTCGGTACAGGAAAGGCCGCGAGGTTCGGGTAACATTGTAAGCCCGAAGCACGGGCTTATCACCCCGGGCCGCCGCCCTTGAAGCGGTCATTCCCCCAGGACCCCCATCACCCAGTCGAGGTTCACCCGGGCCACGAGCAGATTCCGACGGGCGCGGCTGAGGCTGCCCCTTGCCTGGCGCAGGTTCAGCTCGGCGTCTTCGACCTCGAGGCGGGTCTTCACCCCCAGGGCATAGCCCTTTTCCGCCATGGCCAGCAGGCGTTCCGCCTGGGTCACCGCTCCGCCGAGGGCGCGGACGATCTCCCCCGACTCCTGAAGCGCGTCCACCGCCCCGCGCGTTTCCAGGGCGATCGCGTCGATCTGCTTGGCTGCGTCGAGTCTCGCCCGCTTCAGGTCGCTTTGCGCCTGGGCGACCATTCCCCTGGTCCGGAAGCCGTCGAAAAAGGGATAGCTGAGCTGAATGGCGACGTCCCAGGCGGGGCCGTCGCCATAGGCGTCCTTCTGTTCGAGGCTCCTCCAGCCGTACGCCCCCTTGAGATCGATCCGCGGTTTGTCCTGGCTATCGGCCAGAACGACCTGTTCCTCGGCGATGGCGATCCGATGGCGCAGGTCGGCGAGATCCGGACGTTTCCGGCAGGCCACAGCAAACGCCTCTTCGTAGGAGAGCCCCGGCGCGGAGATCCTTTCCAGACTGCCCGTCACATCGACCTCCTCCTCCAGGGCCAGGAGATACCGCAGCCGCTCCCGCGCGGTCCGGATTGCGTTTTCCGACCGGATGACCTCCGGCCGGGCGTTTTCCAGCGACACTTCCGCCGCCAGGACGTCGTAGTCCGTCGCCACGCCGCTCTGGTATCTCCGCCGCGCCTCATCCAGGTGCCGCTCCTTCTGGGCAAGATTCTGGAGCGCCAGGGCATGGACTTCCCGGGCGAGCAGGACATCGTAGAAGGCGGCGGAGACGTCCCGTCCGGCCGCCTGTCGAAAGACCCGCAACTGTTCGTCGGCGGACAGGAGCCCCACCTTGGCCGCCCGGATCGCCGCGCTCACCTGGCCCCAGGTGAACAGCGGCTGCGTCAGACTGACCTGGGCCACCCCCAGTTGGTTCCACTGCGCCATCGCGGGGCCGAAGATCTTCTGGCTCTCGTCCCTGTCCCGGCCGATGGATCCGACCGCCGTCAACTGCGGCAAAGCGGCCGCCCGTTCCTCCAGGACCTTGCCCTGGGCCCAGGCGATGAACGCCCGGGCCTTTTCGATATCCCGGTTGTTCGCCGCGGCGATCGAAAGGGCCGCCTCCAGCGTGAGCAGCCGCGTCTTCTGCGTCTCCGCGGCGATATCCGCCGCCCTTCCGGCAGAGGGCAGGCAGAGGATCGCCAGCAGCCACAGCAGTGTCGCGACCCGCTGCGGACGACAGGCGATTCGTGTTTTCCCCGGCAGGTTCATGACTCTATCATCCTCCCCTTTGCGAACTTTTTCATCAGCCAGGTCCCCAGGTCATCCATAAAGGTATACATGACCGGGACGACCAGCAGTGTCAGCAGTGTCGATGTCAAAAGCCCGCCCACAACGGCGCGGGCCATGGGGGCCCTGATTTCCGCGCCGGCCCCGATGGCGAAGGCCAGGGGAAGCATGCCGAAGATCATCGCCAGGGTGGTCATGACGATGGGCCGGAGCCGCGTCCGGCCGGCGGTGATCACCGCCTCGCGTCTCTCCATGCCCCGCGCCCGGAGGACCTTCGCGTAATCGACGAGCAGGATCGCGTTTTTTGTCACGAGTCCCATGAGCATGATCAGCCCGATGAGGGACATGATGTTGATCGTGTCGCCGGTCAAAAAGAGCAGCCCCGCCATTCCGACGATGGAAAGGGGGAGCGAGAACATGATCGCCAGCGGCTCCAGGAAGGACTCGAACTGGGCGGCCAGGATAAAGTAGACAAACAGAACCGCCAGGATCAGGGATTCGGCCATATAGCCGAAAGATTCCTCCATGTCCGCCGCGTCTCCCGTAAAGGCGAGCCGGTAGCCTGTAGATGCATTTTTATAATCTTCAAAATCTCTTGAATAAAAGCTGTCCGGAATAGGTAAATGGTTAATATTAAGCCTCAAAATATCA
>JAQUQF010000048.1 GCA_028749105.1 Acidobacteriota bacterium
CGCTCGGTGGTGGAGATCGGCCACCTGCAATTCAGGAGGGACGTGCCGGTGCGTTACCTGGACCGCGACCAAATGAAAGGCTACATCGAGCGCCTCTTCGAGAAGGACTATCCCGGGGAGCTCGCCGGCAAGGAGGAGGAATTCCTCTACTGGATGGGCTTCACCCGCGACAAGATCGCCCTCAAGCCCCTGCGCAAGAAGATCATCCTGGAGAACGTCGGCGGCATGTACAACGAGAAGAGCGATGAGCTGCTGGCTGTCGAGGAATTCCGCCGCGTCGACATGCTCAACGCCCCGGCGCTGGCCCACGAGCTGCGCCACGCCCTGCAGGACCAGCACTTCGACCTGGCCGCCCTGCTCGGCGACCTCTCCGACTTCGACGACCGCAAGCTGGCCGCACTGGCCGCGGTCGAGGGCGATGCCACCCTGGTCATGGTCATGCAGATGGGCATGGACCCCGATCTGGTCGGCGGCGCCTTCAGCCCGGAGAACCTCATCTCCTTTTCGGCCATGGCCGGCGCCACCACCCTGGCCGCCGCTCCCGAAATCGTCAAGTACCAGCTGCTCATGCCCTACCTGGAAGTGATGAAGTTCAGCCGGGCCGTCGTCAAAAAAAGGAAATGGCAGGGGCTCAACCGCGTCCTGGACAGCAAGCCGCTCTCCTCGGAGCAAATCCTGCACCCGGAGAAATATCTCGCTGCCGAAAAGCCGCAGGCCGTGTCCACCCGCTTTCGCCCCGCCCGCGGCCAGCTCTACCACCAGGGCGTCATCGGCGAGTATTATCTGAATGTCCTGCTCAAGGAAGGGCTGGCGCCGGATGACCCGGCTTCGGGCTGGGGCGGCGACCTGTTCTCGCTCTACCGCGACGGCGACTCGCGGCTGCTGCTCTGGGAAGCGCAGTGGGACTCGTTGCAGGACTGCGCCCGCTTCCATGCCGATTTCCGCCGTTTCCTGGAGCGCACGTTCCGCGTGAACTTCCAAGAAGCCCGCGAACAGGGCCGGGCCTTCCTCGCCGGCCACTCGGACGCCGGCTATTTTTTCCTGCTGCGCGACAACGCCCGCCTGTTCTACGCCCGCAGCAATGATCGCGACCGCATCAACGAATTAATCGGTGGAGGGGTATATGATTAACGCCACCCAGATCAGAAGGGGAATGATCATCCTGATGGATAGCAAGCTGTACCGCGTCGAGGAAATGGACCACGTGACGCCGGGCCGCTACAAGTCGACCATCCACGTCAAGATGCGCGACCTGGAGAGCAACGTGCGCTCGCCGTTCCGCTTCGGTTCCTCCGACCGCGTGGAACAGGTTACCCTGGACTCCAAGGAGGTCACCTATTCCTACCACGACGGCACCCATTACATCTTCATGGACACGGCCACCTACGACCAGATCAGCCTGGACGAGGAGTTCATCGGCGACAACGTCTTCTACCTGAAGGAGAACGAGACCTACCAGATGGAGTTCTTCCAGGGCAAGCCGATCAACATCGTGCCGCCGCTGGCGATGGAGTTTACGGTCGTTGAAACCGAAAAGAACATGAAGGGCTCGATGGTCCAGGCCTCCTACAAGCCGGCCAAGCTCGACAACGGCCTCGAAGTGACCGTGCCGCCCTTCATCGAGGCGGGGACCGTCATCAGGATCGACACCCGCGACGGCTCCTACATCGAGCGCGTCAGCAAATAATCGTTTTTCCTACCTGTCGGCCAGCAGGTACGCCGCCAAGTAGACCAGGCGGCTCATCTTTTCCATGGTGGCGCCGCTGAACTTTTCCATGCTGTCGGCCGGCGTGTGGTAGTTGTCGCCCATGCCGCTCATGAAGAAGACCCACGGCTTTCCCGCTTTGGCAAAGGAGGAGTGGTCGCTGCCTCCCGACATGCGGTCCGGGCGCGGCGGCGACTCGCGATAGAGGATGTCAAAGCCGACGCTGCGGTTGGCCGCCAGCAGCGCCTCCCGCAGCTCGGGCGATTGCTCCGCGACCGACAGGGACAGGAAATTCTCCGGCTTGATCTTCTTCAGCAGCTCGTCGCCGTCGACGCCGAGCATGCGCGTCATTCGTTTCAGGCTCTTCTCGCCCCAGGGCAAGGCGATCATGTCCAGGTTGAGGTAGGCCAGGGTGCGCTCCATGCTGAACAGGGGGTGCTCCACGTACCAGCGCGATCCGAGCAGCCCCTCCTCCTCGCCGGTCCACAGGCAAAAGACCATGCTGCGCTTGGGCTTCTCGGGGTTCAGGGCCAGGGCGCGGGCCATGGCCAGCACGCCGCAGGCGCCCGAGCCGTTGTCCTCGGCCCCGTTGTAGATGTAGTCGCCCCGGCGGCCCAGGTGGTCGAGGTGGCCGCCGATGACCACCGCCTCGCCCTTCAGCTGCGGGTCGCTGCCCTCGATGTAGCCGACGACGTTGGCGCTCTTCAGCAGCCCGTAGCGCACCTGGTTGCTCAGGTGCAGGCTGGCGCCTTTCAGCACGAAGGAGTGCGGCGTGTACTTGGCCGCGATCTTTCTCCGCAGGCCGTCGACCGTTTCACCGGACCTCTCCAGGATGGCGTCGGCCATTTCCCGGGATATGCGAACCATGGTGCGGCCCTCCCAGGGCATGCCTTTCGAACCGGGGATGAGCAGCTTTTTGCGCTCGTCGGGCAGGATGGGCTTGTCATCGCGCACCTGGCGCTGGCCCAGAATCTCCCCGTGGATGTCGCCGCTGGTGCTGACGTCGTTCTTGACGACCAGAACGGCCAGGGCGCCGCGCTTGAAGATGGCCGAAACCTTGGCGAAATCGATGCCGCTGCCGCGGAAGGCCGGCGTGGCCGGGAAGTACTTCTCCTTGAGCTCCTTTTTCTGGAATGGGGAGGCCGGGTCGTCCTTGCCCGGGGCCTCGGAGAGGATCATGACGATCTTGTCCCTGACGTCGACGGCGGCAAGGTCGTTGTAGGCGATCTCCTTCTCGCCGATGCCATAGCCGGCGAAGACGACCGGGGCGCTCACTTCCAGTGGCAAAAACGAGCTAAAGATGAAGTCAACGCCGGGAGCAAAACGGCGCGTGGTCCGGGACTGGCCCGAATCCGTCTCCAGGACAACGACGGCCGTGGTCTCCAGCGCTTCCTTCATGGCAAACTCCTGCAGATAGCCGCGTTCGGGCTTGGGCAGCGCCTTGCCGGGTTCGAATGGGCCGCTTACGGGCCGGGACATGTCGCCGCCTGGCGTCAGTCCCCACAGCGCGAAGAGCGACTGGGCATAGGCGGCGGCGGTGTCGTAGCCGCGCGTGCCGATCTCGCGGCCCTCGAGGTGATCGGAAGAGAGAAAGGCCATGAATGTCATGAGATCCTTGGCGCAGATGGAGTCGTATCCGCTTTTTGCCTTGGCGGGGACCGCCTCGGTTTCGGCAATGATCTGCAGGTTCTTCATCTGGTCAGCGGCCGAATCCTTTTGTTTTTGGGCGGCGGACAGGGTGAGAAAAATGGAAATCATGACTATGGCAAAAAGCAGTTTTTTCATATGGTCTCCTTGAGTAGAGTTCTACGCAAAAACCATGGGAAAGTTATGGCCGGAAACCGGGCTTAGAACTCCACGCCGAAGCGGTTCTTCAGCGCCAGGGCGATGACCATGGTCAGGACCAGATACCAGACCAGCCAGTGGGCGTGGAAGCCCAGGAACGCAATGCTGCGGGCCGGATACCGGATGGAGACGTATTCCAGGGATGTCGGCGGCACCAGCAGCTTTTCCACCGGGTAGATGAAGTGCGCCAGGGATGAGTCGGCCAGCTTCCTATTAGAGAGGGCCGGCAGGCTTGAGCCGATGACCAGGTTCTTCTCGACCGCGGCGCCGTCGATATTCAGGACGATAGGGCTGGAACCCTCGGCGCTTGCCTTCAGTTTCCAGTCGATCTCTTTCAGCGCATCGATGTAGACCGGGTTCATGGCCGGGCGGAAATACGGATTGGGCTGGATCTCGGCGTTCACGGCGCCGATGCCGCTATGGAAGCGTGCCTTGACCGTGATGCTCTCGCCGGGGCGGAAGGGGCGCATGCCGTAGCGGACGTCCATCTGCACGAAGAGGAGGAACATCAGCGGCAGCACCGCCAGCAGCGGAAACAGGTTCAGCACGAAGTACTTGCCGGTGTAGAACATGCTCTTGAAGAACGAGCCGACGATGGTCCGCCAGAAGTCGCGGTAGAGGCGGATGGCCAGGATGTTGGCCTTGATCTGATTCTTCGTGTCCCTGACTGTTTTGGGATTGGAGACGGCGCGGTAGATGACCAGCACAAAGAGCGAGGTCAGCAGGCTGAGGAAGAGGATGCCCCAGAAGGGGGGGAGCTTGGCCAGCGGCGCCAGCAGCAGGTCGCAGCCCCGGGTCAGGAAATGATTGAACCGCTGCGCCATCTAGGAGATGTAGCCCAGGCCGCTGAGCTTGTTGGCCAGCTCTTCCTTGTTGTCGCCGCTCTTGATCTTCTCGTATTCCTTGCCGATCAGGTCCTCCACCAGTTCTTCGAGGGATGAATAGCCGTGGAAGGCGATGATCTCGACGGCCTTCTGGTCGGCCTCTTTGCTGAGCTTGACTTTGCTTGCCATGGTTTCCTCCTAGATGAGCGCCTTGCCGGTCATGGATGCCGGCGCGGCGATGCCGAAATATTTCAGGATCGTGGGGGCGATATCCTGCATGTCGGGGACCGGTTTCTGGATCTTGAAGCTGGAGATGAACGAAGCCGGCACCTTGCGCGGGTCGACGCAGTGGTCGCCCGACCACCAGCCCATGTTGTCGCTGATGAGGTCGCCTCCGAGGGTGCCCAGGGCCGAGTCGTCGCTGATGCGGAAGCCGCGGTTGAAGCCCAGGATGATGTCGGGCGCCCGCGAGATGAAATCTTTGGAGAAATGGTCCTCGGAGATGTAGGCGCAGGAAACGACCTGCTCGCCGCTCTTGGGGTCGACGAGGGCCTCGAGCCTGCCCTTCAGCGTTTCGAGCAGGCGCCGCTTTTCGCCGGCGGCAACGCTGCCCTCTCTCTCCCGGCCCGCCAGGTTGAGGTAGAGGCCGTTCAGGCCCAGGGCGTAGGCCCTGGACGCGCCCCAGTCGGCGGTGTCGAAGATCGATGCGCCCGGGTCGCGGCTGTCCAGCTTCAGGAAGCCCTCGCGCGCCAGCCAGTTGTTGATGTTGACCTCGCGGCGGAAGGGGGCGAAGCCGTGGTCCGACATGGCCAGCACCGCCGTATCGGCTCCGACGCCCTGCAGCGCTTTTCCCAGGATGCGGTCGAACTTGCGGTACATCTCGTCGGTGATATAGCCGAACCTGCGGCTCTCTTCCGGGTGATAAAAGGGGTGCTCCCTGTCGTTCAGGGCCCAGAACATGTGTTGCCCCTGGTCCAGCGAGGAGAAGTAAAAGAAGAGCAGTCCCTGCTCCTGCTCCTGGAAGCGCTGCAGCTCGTAATCGAACAGGCGGCGGCTCTCCTCGAAAACCGACAGCGACTGGGCGATGTAGTTCTCCATGGAGAAGGTGCCCTGGCTCAAGGCCTTGGTGTCGGCGGGCAGGCCGATGGTGTGGAACAGGCCGACCTTGTCCGCCAGCTCGCGGCTGTAGCCGGCGGGAGTGCTGATGGGCACGGCGGGGCGGCGCGGGCTGATGTGGGTGGGGGAGACGTAGAGGCGGAAGCGCTCGCCCATCTCCATGAGATAGAACTTGACCATGCCGGTGATGGAGGCCAGCCCGGCGATCAGCGAGAAGTCGATCTCGACCCAGTCGGAGTATTCCTTTTCGGCGATCAGGACCTCTTTGCCCTGGATGTCGATGCGCGCGGTCTTGTGCCGGTTGTCGACGTAGACTTTGAAGGGCGCCACGATCGGGCCGCCATCCTTGACCAGGTCGTTCTTCGGCCCCTCGATCTGCCCCTCCATGACGTTGTTCTCGTCGATGTAGGCGTAATAGATGTTGTTGGGGGAACGCTCGCTCTGCGCTTCGCTCTCGTCCGACGTGTAGAGCGTGTAGATGCCGTAGGTGCCCTGGATGTCGGGCGTGCCCATGCCGGCCAGGGTGCGCTGCTTGCTTGCCGAGGGCGGATAGTTGGTCGGCACCTTGAAGATGGTGGCCGGAATGCCGCGCTCCTCCAGGGAGTCCCAGAAAGCGGGGCCCTCGCGCTTCAGCACCACTTTGCCCGGCTTGAGCGGGATGCGGTAATTGCCCAGGTTGACCATCATGCGTGAGGGCAGGGTCTCGCTCTGGGAAAACATGGGGAAATAGGTCGCCGGATCGCGGTGCAGGAAGTCGAAGATGCCGAACACGCCCGGGTCGGCGCCGGAAATGAAGCTGCCCCAGGCCACCGGGCTCTGGGGTGGGATGGTCGAGCGCATCATGGTGAAGACGCCCCGCTGGCCCAGGCGCTGCATGTTGGGCAGCTCGCCCCTGGCCATCAGGCGGTTGACGATGCCCGGGTCCATGCCGTCGAGACCCAGGATCAGCATTTTCTTGCCCAAAGGGCTGCCTGCCCCGAAGTTCATGAACGGGGCCGCGGCGGCCAGGGCCGTGCCGCTTTTGATGAATTCTCTTCTTTTCATTATTTGCCCGCCGTGATCACCGGCGGGAAAGGTGATGATATACCAAATCCGCCGCGACTTCAACCTCGGCCCCGTCCTTTTCCCGCCGCTATTGCATTTGCCCGCCCGCTTTGTGTACTATCGGGCATGCGCGATATTTTCTCCGCCGCCTTCATCCTGGCGCTGGCCGTCCTGTTCCTGGTCTATTGGCCATCCCCGGAGCCGCAGGTCTTCCGTGTGCTGGCGTTGGCGATTTTCGCCCTCTTCCTGGCCCTTTTCCTGCTGAAAAAACACCGCGCCGCCTACGCCTGCATCGCGCTGGCCCTGGCCCTGCTGCTGGCCGGCTCCTACCTGCACCGGCGCGAGGCCTTCGAGGACAACCGAGACCTGCGCTTCCCGCCCGGTGAGTATGTCACCATTCGCGGCCGTCTGGCCGCCTATCCCGAGATCGGCGGCGACCGCTCGTGGCTGCTGCTGCGCGCCCGCTCCTTTTCTTGGCGGGGGAAGACGCTGGACCGGGCGATGAACGTCCGCGTCGCCTGCAGCGGCGACCTCCGGCGCCTGCGCCGCAGCGATTTCGTGGAGGTTGCGGCCCGCGTCGACGCCCGGCAGCCGAACCGCAATGTCTTCCCCAACCCCTACGAGAACTTCCTCCTGTACCGGAACATCCAGCTGTCGGCGTACAGCAAGGCGGCGCAGCTGCTGCAGGTGACGGGGCGGGCGAATGTTTTCTGGCGCGCCATCGGTGCCTGGCGCGAACGCGTGCGCCGGGCAATCGAGGAGCGCTACCTGGTCAACGGGGCGCTGCAGCCCGCCGGCGTTTTCCTGGAGGCCACCATTCTTGGCGACCGCGGCCGGCTGGAGAATGGGGAGCAGGAGGCGCTGATCGGCAGCGGCGTCTTTCATTTGCTGGCCATCTCCGGAGCCAACATCGCCCTGCTGGCCATGGTTTCGCTGCTTCTGTGCCGCTGGCTGCGCTTTTCGCTCAGGCTGCGCTATGGGATCACCGCCCTGCTGCTGATCCTTTTCCTGGCGGTCTCCGGCTTCGACGTCTCGGCCGAGCGGGCGGTGCTGATGGCGCTGCTGGTCTTTGCCGGCCGCGTGTGGTTCATGGACATCGAGCCGTCCAACATCATCTCCTTCTGCGGCCTGCTGCTGCTTGCCGTGAATCCGGCCCAGTTCCTCGACCCGGGATTCATCCTGACCTTCGCCCTCACCGCCGCCATCCTGATCGGCCGGCGCATCTTCATGCCCATGCTGAAGGCCCTGCCGCGCTGGGCTTCCGAGCTGGTGTCGGCCAACTTTTCAGCCGCCCTCATGGCCCTGCCCCTCTCGCTCCATTTCTTCCAGCGCTATGCCTTTTCCGGCTTCTTCAGCGGCCTGCTGCTGGCGCCTTTGGCCGCAGCGATCACCATCTGCGGCGTCCTGCTCCTGCTGCTGGCCTGGCTGCCGCCGGGCGTCGCCGCGCTGGCGCTGCTGCCGGCCGGAGTCTGCCTCGACGCGTTTTTCGCCGTCAGCAACTGGATCTACGAACACGCCTCGTTGAGCGTCTTCCGCCCGGCGCCGCCGCTCTGGCTGCTGCTGCCGATCGGCCTGTCGTTCTTTGCCATTTCACTTGATAAGCTGAAGGTCCGCTGGCGCAGCGTCGCCGCCCTGCTCCTGGCCGGCATGCTGGCCTTTATTTCCCTGCCGCCGCGAAGATACCGTCCGCAAAATCTCGAGGTTTATTTTCTCGACGTCGGCCACGGCGACTCGGAGGTCGCGGTTTTCCCCGATGGCGACGCGCTGCTGGTCGACGGCGGCGGCTCGAGCTTTTCCGATTTCCAGGTCGGTCGGCGCCTGGTCCTGCCCTTCCTCATCCAGAAGAGGATCCATGTCCGCTGGGCGGCGGTCAGCCACTTCCATCCCGACCACGCCAGGGGCATGAGCGAGATCATCGGCGTCCTCAAGCCGGAGGAGTTGTGGCTTTCCTCGGCTGCCAGCGAGGACGAGTATTACCGGCAGCTGTTGGCGGCCAAGCCGGGGGAAACGGCGCTGAGGAGAATCCAGCGCGGGTTCGTCAGAAACAGCGGCGTTTGCTCGATCGCGTGCCTGGCGCCGCCCCGCTTCATCGACTGCCTGCAATCGGACAACGACCACTCCATGGTGCTGCGCGTTTCCGATGGCCGTGCCGCTTTCCTGCTCGGCGGCGACATCGGCAGGAGCGTCGAGGCCGAGCTTGCTTCCGTGTTCGGTCCCGGGCTGGCATCTTCGGTCCTGAAATTGCCCCACCACGGTTCGCGCACCTCCGCCTCCGCGACCTTTCTCGAATCGGTCAACCCCAGGCTGGCGGTGATCTCCGTTCCCTCCTACAGTTCCTACGGCTTCCCCCATCGCGAGGTCAGCGATCGTCTCAAGCACCATGGCATCCCCTGGCTGACCACGGCCCGCTCCGGCGGCATCAGGATCGCTTCGCGGTCGGATGGGCTGGAGATCGACGTATCGAAATAATGGGCATTCTCCCCTAAGGTTTTTCGAAGTTGGTAGTTATGAATTTCCCGATGGTCATGAAATTCCCTGCAAGTATCATTGTACTGCAAGTTGTATTGCTTTTGAGGAACAGTTCCGGAGGGAGGCTTGAGATGGGGTTTTCCCAAGACACGATCAAGAAGGCATGGCAATCGGCCGATGGTCGCTGTGAGTGCAGGCGGATCAGCCATAACCATCCCTATATCCGCTGCAACAAAGCGCTGGTCTGGGAAAATCGCGAACTGGAAGATGCTCCCGGGGCTTGGGAACTGCATCATATTACGGATGTCCGGAACGGGGGGAGCGATTCGCTCTCGAACAGCGAAGTCCTCTGCTGGGATTGCCTTACAAAGACGCTGAGCTGATAACCCCAGTTTCCTTCAGTTTACCCTGTTGCTTGAATTATTCGCTCCGGCAGGGTAAAGTCAAGTAGTGGTGAATGAGGAGGAACGATGACGGGAAAAACATACAGCTGTGAAAAATGCCAAAAGGAAAAAACGGTTCCGCAGGGCGATAAAATACCCGTATGCTGCGGCTTGCCCATGACACTCAAATTGGCAAGCTGCACCAAGCCTTTTGACGCTGAAACGGCGCGTTCCCATGCCGTTGATGAACCCTGCAACGACGGGACGGATGGGAACAATTAGGCTTTTGGGGCTATTCGATAAATAGCAT
>JAQUQF010000347.1 GCA_028749105.1 Acidobacteriota bacterium
CGTCGAGGGCTCCGCAGGAATTGCCAGGCGGAGTTTGCCCCGGCAACGGTCGCGCCATCCAGGACCGTCTCTCCGTAAACCTCCCGATTGTAGGCGCCGATGATGAAATCCACCGGCGGTTTACAGGCGGGGAAGCGGCTGTTCAGGCGCATCCCGAATTCGAGGGGCGTCTCGCCGCGATCATGCGGAAAGCCGCTGCGGCCTGCCCATGCCAGGAGGGCGCCGTAGAGTTCGGCCACTCTCGGATATCCCATGACACCGCGAATAATCCTTCTCGAGAATTCGGCCCAATAATTCCGCCACGCCGCGAATCGCGCCGAAATCGGCGTCGCCTGGCGCCCACTCTCCTCCGTCCGCGAGAGAAGCCATTTCACAATAAAATAGAGAACGACGGCGGAGCCGATGACCAGCACGAGCAGCATCAGCCCCAAGAGCCCCCAGCTCAAGATCTTTTCCAGCCACGCCATCCACCAACTGGGGGTCTGCGGCACGATCTTGTCCAGATCTGCCAGCGGGGAGGGGGAGTTCCTCGCCACCTCTACGGGACGATTGCCATGCGGTCCGAAGATAAAACGCAGGATGGCGATCAATACCGGGACAAGCGGTCTGCCGGCCGCCGCGAGTGCGTGGTATCCCATCTGTGCGGCCGCGGTCAGGCCGGGCAGGAAAAAGAGCAGCAGCCCTCCGGTCCCGAGAAGCACCGCCGCGAAAAAGCTCAGGATGACGCCGATCCCCCGGAACCCGGGGAGAAAGGATTTCGTCGCGTTGCGGCCCCGCATGCGGGCCATGCCAATCGACAGGAGGCCGAACAGGATGAAGGGGAAAACGAAGAGCAGGGAGAGGGAATCCTCCGCCATCGCTTCCCCTTTGGTCAGGGCAACGAGTTTGATGATGAAGAGGGCAAAAAAGGCGCCGAGGCCGAGATCGAAGCGGTTGCAGGCGCGGACATATCCCATCGGCCTGCGGGCAAAGGCCACTCCCGATGCGCACAGGATCAGGATCAGCAGGAGATTCATCGAAAGGATCAGCCCTTCCGACAGATTCCGCGGACCATCCCAAAACACTTCGAGCCAGCCGACCTGAAAAAGCGGATAGGCATCGTAATAGATCCCGTGGATCAGCAGCAAAGCGGCGCAGATCAAGCCGAACATCCAGATCAGCAGGACGCTCGCGATCCGCCATCCCTTTCCTGTCGAGAAGCGGCCGACGAAACCGGCGAGGGCAAAAGCGGCGATGGTCTCGAAAAAGGGGAAAGGGCGATGCATGGTGACGAGCGACAGGAACATGGCCCAGCCGAGAAACCAGCTCAACTCCATGGCCCCGTTCACGAGATACCAGAGCATCCCCTTGCGCGCATCCATCAGCCCGGGCCCTCCCCGTCACGGTGTTCGCCGGCCCCCCCGATGGCCGGAACGCTCGCGGCGCCGGCTTTCGCGGAATCGGCACGATAGTCGCGGCTGTAAAACCGGAAGGGAACCTGCCGCTGCGTAAAATAGTCCCGGGCCGCTCGTGCCGTCTCGTCCTTGTCGAGGGCAAAATAGAGGCAACTGACCCCCCAGGGTATCCTCAGGTAAAGACAGAACATCTCAATGAGACTTCGGGAAGGCTCCATCCGCATCCTGGCGAGCGCTTCGAGCAGGATGGCGAGATGGCGCGGGTTTCTCGTCACCGGTACGATGGACGAAACCTCTCCCGTCATCCGGCCGTTCGTGGCCAGCCCCACGGCACAGCCGCGTTCGGCGAGCCGCACGGCCACCGACGCCGCCGTTTCCAGCATGCGCTCGAACGCCTCTTCCGCCCCGTTTCGCGCGAAGGCGCCGACATCGACGACAAGCAGAATCTTCTCCTGCGCCGACGGCTCGAAAATCTTCTCCTGCAGCTTGTGGTGACGGGCGGTTGCCTTCCAGTGGATATACTTCGCGGCTCGCCCCGGTTGGTAGTCCCGGGTGCCGAGAATGTAGACAGGGTCGTCCACGGGGCTTTCGGCTCCGGGAATGCCGAAGAAATCGCGCCTCGGCAGCGAAAATGTTTTGAGCGGCGTGAGGCAGGGATAGACAACCACCTCGATCGTTTCGGCCATCTTCCTCTCCTTCGGGAAGAAACCGAACAGATCGCCTGAAACAAGGCCGACAGGCCCGATTCCGTGGACTCCCCTGCGTAGTGCGGTGAGCTCCCAGCGGAAGCTCGCCTTCTGATACCACAGCAGGCCGGTTTCAGCCTTGACCGCGGTTCCGGCGCCGTCATCAGGATGGAGGAGGTTGCCGACGTGCGTCCGGATCTCCAACCGCACGGGGAGGAATTTTCTGTTTTCCGCCGTCGCCTTCAGAACGAGCTTTTCGCCGGGAAACACCCTGCGCCTGTCGAGGCTGACGCTGCAATCGAGGCCGGTCAGGCTCCACCGGCTCCAGAGCTTCGCCCCGGCGGCGATCCCGAGAAGGGTGAGGCAGAACACCGTGAGGTCCCGCTGTCCGTTGAGCAGGGCCATGAAGAGAAAGAGGCCGACAACGGCCAGCACCAGCGGGACAAAAAAAATACTGGACAGGGTGCGATCGAGGTCGTTCATCGTCTCTCTCCCGTGCCGGGGGCGGGTACGGGAATCTGGCGGACGATCTCTTCGAGAAGCGGCTCCTGGTTTTCCCCCCGCAGCCGCTCCTCTTCCTTGAGAATCAGGCGGTGC
>JAQUQF010000348.1 GCA_028749105.1 Acidobacteriota bacterium
AGAACCAGGCATTGGAGGAATTAGTGTCCTCTTTCTTATATCCTCCGAGGAATACCTCGCCGCACGGTTGGCAGTACAGCAATTCAAGGACGCGAGATCCGCAGAAGTCGCAGCGGGGTATCGGGTCCGTGTACAATCGCCCGACCGGCGGCGCATCTGCGCCCTCCGGCGTTCTTCCTGTGCGACCGGAACAGCCCGGATTCGTACACGCCCAAATCCTTCCAGCGTTGTGAAAGAAGTAGTGAATGCGAAGAGGCAGCGGGGCAATCATGCTCCCCGGTTCTGCCCCAGGAATGCGGGCGTGGATCAGACCGCGGGCCAGTCCGCACGCCGCAGCCTTGTCGGCGTCTGAAGAGCCGCCGAATACTGCGGATGCAAGGCGCTCCAGGGTGAGCGGCTCACGCTCGCAGGCTGACCGCACTGGCTCCAAGGCGCGGATCGCCTCGTAGGAGCGTGCGACAACTTCACCCGGTTCCCCGTTGCTTTCGACCCCCACTGCAGATGCGAAGCGCCTCACCGCCTGATCCAAAGGAGCCGAATCCAAGTCATTGTTGAGAGAAGCGAACGCCGATGCATAGGGCGCCATCCCTGAAGGCGGGGCCGGGAATCTTCGCTGCCGCCCCGAGAGAATCTCAAACGAGCCTCCGTCGCGCCCGAAGAACTGTTCCAGGTAGCGGCGGCTCTGGTCGTCGTTTTCCATCGACGCGCTCGTTGCAATAATCCGCAACTGTGGTGAATCCGGCTCGAGGCCAATCCGATGGAGGAGCGCCCGTAGCAGGTAGCCCACTTCGGTCCCCGGGGTGCCTCGGTATGTGTGGAGTTCGTCCACGATCAGGTGAAAGAGATGATTGATACGGTCCGCTTCCAGCCACGCCCTCGTCCGGTCGAAAATACCGCCTTCCAGCACGCGCATCAGCATGATGTTCAGCATGCTGTAGTTCGTGATTAGGATGTCGGGCGGATGGCTCTGCATATCCCACCGCGACCACATCTCCGATCCCTCTGGATTCTGAAAGTAGTGGAGGATGTCGTCCAACCCGCTGGCGGCCGCCGAAGCGCGCGCACGCCCCCAATTGCGGTCCATCTCAAGCAGCCGGATCTTCAGTTCCGCCCTCTTGTTCGAGCTCGCCTCGATCCCTGAAACGGGGGCGACGGCGTTGTACCGGCCGAACCAGAAGTGGTTCCCGGCGAAGGGCCCTGTGAACCACTGCCTGGCGCGTGCGTTGTCACATGCCCGCCGGACGCGGCTCAGTTGGTCTTCGATGAGGGCATTCAGGGGATACAGCATCAACGCGCGCACCGCACTGGGCCGGTTCGAAGTCTCATGTCCTCGTTGTGGAATGCGCGTCTGATGTGGATGCCTCCACCACAAATGCCTGTTGGGCGGGGGCCCTTGGACGCCCCACCCGCGCATCAGGTCCTCGACCAGGTAGGCGAAAACCGGCAGAAGATAGCATTCGGTCTTCCCCGAACCCGTCCCCGTCGTAACGACCACGGCACGTCCGGCGCGGGAGTGCTGCCATGCTTCGAGCTGATGCTCATGAAGGGGGATTTCAGGCCTGAAGAGCCCGCGTGTGATGAAGTCCGCAGCCTCGTTGGGAATGCCCAAACGAGCGCACGCCTGCGCGACGGTCAGCCGAGAGCTTTCGTATGGAGGAATTGGTTCGATCAGCGGCTCGCGGAAGAGCTGATGGTCCTGAAACAGTAGGCTTCGCCGCTCCTCCCGAAGAGCGTCGTACCGTAGCCGGAAGGGGCTGTCGAGATACCGCTGATAAGCAAGCCGAATCTCTTCAAAAACCTGGAACGGATCATTCATCGCTCTACCTCGCTCCCGCCGCAAGAACAGCCGCTCCGGGGTGCGGTTGTCCGGCGGCGACCATAAGAAAAGCGGCCACGATGGGCGTCACCTCGTGGTAGACGAACCGCCCGTTGTTGATCTCTGGAGGGCGGCACGCACAAAGGCAGGCGGCCCTGGCATATAGCTCCGGCAAAGGGGCGGACAACGGCGCACTCAACCTCATGGCACTCGGCTCGTAATCAATCAGGCGCACTCCTTTCAGCAAGGCAGCGGCATAGATGGACTCCCGCTTCGGAATTCTCAACAGCTTTCCGCTTTTTCGACGGACGTAGTACCTCGAGTGCCCGTAGGTGGGCGTGAACTCACAGGCTGCGTTCGACAGCAAGCCGTCAACCCACTCGCATTTGTCGATGTCGAAGGATCTGGTCTTCCAGTTCAAGGGAGCTGGCTCCTCTGCCGCTTCCTCCAGCACGTACGGGATCGGGTGAACGCTCTCCGCAATTCGCCTGGCATTATCGGGTTCATAAGCCACTCCGATTCGATCAGCGATTGCGGAAATTACCTCTCTCCCTCCGACCACGCGGAAAGACGTCGGGCAGTCCTGAAAATCCTCTGACTCGAACCTGCCTCCGAGCGATCCAGCCGCATTTCTCAATTCCTCGACGAGACGCGGCGTGCGGCTTCCATACAAGGCGGCGGCGTTCTGGTGGACGGTAAGTCCCCCCAGCACTGGAGGCAGCATCCTCCACTGCTGGGTTCCGTCAATGAAGAAATCACCGAAGCCAAGGTCCGACAACCCGACCCTAAGTGAACGGCACAGGTCGAGGGGATCGCGGTCTGACCCGAAGATCTCCTCGGCCGCCTTTCGGAAGCCT
>JAQUQF010000049.1 GCA_028749105.1 Acidobacteriota bacterium
TGCATGGGTCCGTGCGAGCTCGGGCCGGTGATGGTCGTCTACCCCGACGGCTCCTTCTACATCAAGCTGAAGGCGGAGTACGCCGAGCGCATCGTTCAGGAGCATTTCCTGAAAGGGCGTCCGGTGCAGGAGCACCTGTGGCAGGCCCCCGAGGCGCGCAAGATCGTCGAGCAGAAGAAGCAGGTCCCCTTCTTTGAAAAGCAGCTGAAGATCGTCCTCTCCAATTGCGGCAAGATCGACCCGGAGAACGTCGGTGAGTACATCGCCACCCGCGGCTACGAGGCTCTGGGTACGGCCCTGACGAAGATGACCCGCGAGCAGGTGATCGACGTCATGACCAAGTCGGGCCTGCGCGGCCGCGGCGGCGCCGGCTTCTCCACCGGCATGAAATGGAAATTCGCCTACGACAGCCAGAACGAGCAGAAATACGTCCTGTGCAACGCCGACGAGGGCGATCCCGGCGCCTTCATGGACCGGGCCGTGCTCGAGGGCGACCCGCACTCCGTGCTCGAGGGCATGGCCATCGCCGGCTATGCCATCGGCGCCGACAAAGGCTATGTCTACGTCCGCGCCGAGTACCCGCTGGCCATCACGCGCCTGAACGCCGCCATCGCCCAGGCCCGTGAGATGGGGCTGCTGGGCAAGAATATTTTCGAGACTTCATTCAGCTTCGATGTCGAGCTGCGCATGGGGGCCGGCGCCTTCGTCTGCGGCGAGGAGACGGCGCTCATGGCCTCGGTGGAGGGATTGCGCGGCCAGCCGCGCCCAAAACCGCCCTTCCCGGCGGTCAAGGGGCTGTGGGGCAAGCCGTCGATCATCAACAACGTCGAGACCCTGGCGACGATCCGCCACATCATCCTCAACGGCTGGGAGTGGTTCGCCGCCATCGGCACCGAAAAGAGCAAGGGCACCAAGGTCTTCGCCCTCTCGGGCAAGGTGACCAACACTGGCCTGGTCGAAGTCCCCATGGGCACCACCCTGGGCGAACTGGTCTTCGACATCGGCGGCGGCATCCCCGGCGGCAAAGCCTTCAAGGCGGCGCAGACGGGCGGCCCTTCGGGCGGCTGCATCCCGGCCAAGTACCTGAACAGCCCGCTCGACTACGAGTCGCTGAAGGCGCTGGGATCGATCATGGGTTCGGGCGGCCTGATCGTCCTCGACGAGGACAGCTGCATGGTCAACATGGCCCAGTATTTCCTCGAGTTCTCGCTCGAGGAGTCGTGCGGCCAGTGCGTCCCCTGCCGCGTCGGCCTGAAGCAGATGCACAGCCTGCTGGAAAAGATCACAACCGGCCACGGCACCCTGGCCGACCTGGAAAACCTTGAAAGCCTCGCCTACACGGTGCGCGCCACCTCACTCTGCGGCCTGGGCCAGGCGGCGCCCAACCCGGTCATCTCGACCATCAAATACTTCAAGCACGAATACCTCGAACACATCTTGGACAAAAAATGCTCCGCCGGCGTCTGCGCCGCCCTGTTTGCGGCGCCCTGCGTCAACGCCTGCCCGGCCGGCGTCGATGCCGCCTCGTATATCTCGCACATGGGCGACGGCCGCCGCCGCGAGGCCTACTACCAGCACATGCAGAACAACCCCTTCCCGATCGTCTGCGGCCGCGTCTGCCCCGCTTTCTGCGAGAAAAAGTGCTCGCGCGGCAAGTACGACCAGCCCCTGGCCATTCGTGAAGTGAAGCGGTTGTTCGCCGACTGGGCCATCGACGAGGGCCTGAGCTTCTCCCCTCCCGAAAAGCCTCACAAGGAAAAAGTCGCCATTGTCGGCGCCGGTCCCGCCGGGCTGGCCTGCGCCTTCTACCTGACGCGCCTGGGCTACAAGCCGGTCGTCTTCGAGGCCTTGCCGGTTGCCGGAGGCATGATGAAGGTTGGCATCCCCGACTTCCGCCTGCCCAAGGACAAGCTGCAGGCCGAGATCGCGGTCATTGAAAGGGCCGGCGTTGAGATCACGTACAACACGCAGGTGGCGACGGTCGAGGAGCTGCAGAAGCAGGGCTTCGCCGCCGTATTCATCGGCAGCGGCGCCCACCAGGCGCAGAAGCTGAACATCGAGGGCAATGATCTGAAGGGGATGCTTTCAGGGATCGACTTCCTGCGTGAGGTCAACCTGGGCCGTAAGGTGACGCTGGGCGACGATGTCGTGGTGATCGGCGGCGGTTCGACCGCCATGGACGCCGCCCGCATGGCCCGCCGCCTGGGCGCCCGCAACGTCCGCCTGGTCTACCGCCGCACGCGCGCCGAGATGCCGGCGCAGCTCGAGGAGCTGGTCGGCGCCGAAGAAGAGGGCGTCGAGATGGATTTCCTGGTCAACCCGCTGAAGGTCGTAGGCAAGGATGGAAAAGTCAGCGGCCTGCATTGCATCAAGACCGAACTGGCCGACTTCGACGATTCGGGACGCCGCCGCCCGGTGCCGGTCGAAGGCAGCGAGTACACCATCCGCGCCAGTGCCGTCATCTATTGCCTGGGCCAGAAGCTGAGCCTGGGCCTGACCGGCGGCAAGCTCGACCTGGACAAGCGCGGTCATATCGCCGTCAACAAGCGCACCATGGCGACCAGCATCCCGGGGGTCTTTGCCGGCGGCGACGCCGTCAATCCCTCGACCGTGATCGAGAGCGTGGCGCAGGGGCGCCAGGCGGCCAAGAGCATCGACCGCTTCTTCGGACGGGAGGGGGCGCTGTACGACCAGCCGCGCAAGGTGGTCGAGGTGCACTACGACGAGGAGGCCTACCTGAAGACCATTGCCCGCAAGGAGCCGCACCTCGAGGACGCGGAGAAGCGCGTCGCCGAGCCAGGGCTGGAGGTCAGCCGCGGCCTGACTTTGGACGAGGCGGTCGAGGAGGCGCGGCGCTGCCTGCACTGCGACCGCAACCAGGCCCCGGAGAAGGAATCCGTCGTTGCCGGGGCGGTGGCCATCGAGGCCATGCTGTGAGGTGACCATGACGCCGATAAATCGGGACAAACTGTTAACGCAGCATGAGCGCGAGGGCGACAGCCTGCTGGCCATCTTGCACGACCTGCAGAACGCCAGCCCGGAGCACTACCTGAGCGATGACGACCTGCGCGCCGCCGCCGACTACCTGAAGCTGCCGTACAGCTTCGTCCACGGCGTGGCGACTTTCTATACCATGTACAGCCTGAAACCGCGCGGCAGGAACCTGATCCGCGTCTGCCAGTCGCCGCCCTGCCACCTGCTCGGCTCATCGACCATCTCGCGCGAGCTGATCGGTCTGCTGGGCATCGGCTTCGGCGAGACGACGCCCGACAAGCTCTTCACCCTGGAGATGACCTCCTGCCTCGGGGTGTGCGGCGTGGCGCCGGCGATGATGGTCAACGACCGCGTCTACGGCAACCTGACGAAGGAGCGCTTGGTCGAGGTCATCAAGGACCTGAGGAGGGCAACATGAGCGTCTTCCGCACCCATGTCCTGCTCCCGGTCGACGAGGGGACGGCCCAGGCCGGAGTCTTCGAGGTCAAGCGCCGGCTCGAGAAAGAACTGAACGCCAGGCAGCTGCTGGACGAGATCAAGGTCCTGGAAAGCGGCTCCGTCGGCATCGTTGGCAGGGGGGTGATCCTGGCCGTCTACCCCGATCGCATCTATTATTTCAATGTCCGCGAACAGGATGTGCCGCGCATCATCGACGAGCACCTGCTGAAGGGGCGAGTGGTGGCCGAATTGGACCACGCCCCCATCGCCAGCGCCACTGTGGCGGCGTCCATGGGCAAGGGATCGAAGGTGGGGTTGACCCGCACGCAGCGCCGCATCGTGCTGGACAAGGCCTGGACCATCGACCCCGAGAGCATCGACGAGATCCTGGTCGCCGGCGGCTATAGCGGCCTGGAGAAGATATTCACCGACAAGATGTCCCCCGAGGCGGTGATCGAAGAGATCAAGAAGTCTGGCCTGCGCGGCCGCGGCGGGGCGGGCTTCCCGACCGGCATGAAGTGGGAGTTCACCCGCAAGGCCCAGGGCGAAGAAAAATTCATTATCTGCAACGCCGACGAGGGCGAGCCGGGCACATTCAAGGACCGGTTGATCCTCGAGGGCGATCCGCACCGGCTCATCGAGGCCATGACCATCGCCGCCTACGCCATCGGCGCCGGGCGCGGCTTCGTCTATATCCGCGGCGAGTACGAGCTGTCGATCGAGCGGCTGCGCAAGGCCATCACCCAGGCCAGGCAGTACGGGCTTTTGGGGAAGAACATTCTCGAGAGCGGTTTCTCGTTCGAGGTCGAGATCCGCAAGGGCGCGGGCGCCTACATCTGCGGCGAGGAGACGGCGCTGATCGAATCGCTGGAAGGCAAGCGCGGCAATCCGCGCGTCAAGCCGCCTTATCCGGTGACCCACGGCCTGTGGCAGAAGCCGACGGCGGTGAACAACGTCGAGACCCTGGCCAACGTGCCGGGGATCATGGTGCACGGCGCCGAGTGGTTCCGCAAAATCGGCACCGACAAGTGCCCGGGGACCAAGGTCTTCACCATCCTCGGCCACGTCGAGTACCCGGGCCTCGTCGAGACCGACATGGGCACCAGCTTGCGCGAGATCATCTTCGGCTACGGCGGCGGCATCAAGGGCGGGAAAAAATTCAAAGCCGCTCTGCTCGGCGGCGCCGCCGGCGTGTTCCTTCCGGAAAAGCTGCTGGATGTGAGGATGGATTACGAGAGCCTGAAGGAGAACAAGGCGGTCCTGGGCTCGGGCGCCGTCCTGGTGATGGACGAGGACACGTCGATCGTCGACATGCTCTTTTCCATCGCCAAGTTCTTCGCCCACGAGAGCTGCGGCCAGTGCGTCCCCTGCCGCGTCGGCACAAGACAGATCCTGGATATTGCCTACCGCATCCGCCAGGGCCACGGCCGCGAGGGCGACCTCGAGGCCTTGCTCAATCTGGCCGAGGTGATGTTCACTTCGTCGCTCTGCCCGCTGGGCCAGTCGCTGATCATGCCCATCAAGAGCGCGTTGGAAAATTTCAAGGAAGAATTCATGATGGCCTGCGGCCATTAAGGGAGGATATCATGGACATGATAAAACTGACGATCGATGATAGAGAGGTGGAAGTCGAGAGAGGCTCGACCATCCTTCAAGCCGCCAGAAAACTGGGCATCGAGATCCCGACCCTGTGCCACTTCGACTCGCCTCATCTTGCCAAAAGCGACCAGCCGGCCGCCTGCCGTATCTGTGTCGTGGAAGCCGGCGGAACCCGCGGCCTCGTCCCTTCTTGTATATCGGAAGTAACCGCGGATATGAACGTGAAAACCCGCAGTGAAAGCGTGGTGGCTGCCCGCAAGACCGTTTTGGATCTGTTGTTGTCGGGTCATCCGGAAGATTGCCTGGCGTGCGAAAAGAATGGCGATTGCCGCTTGCAGAATTACTGCTATGAGTATGGCGTGGAGCGGACTTCGTTTGCCAGATATCGTGAAAACATCGTATTGGACGACGTATCGCCGTTCATTCAAATCGACAGGAACAAGTGCATCTTATGCGGCAAGTGCGTGATTGCCTGCACCAAGCTGGCCGGGAACAATGTGTTGGGATTCGGAGCCCGCGGCGTTGAGACCAAGATCGTCTGCGATGATGACAAACCCATGGGAGAGTCGACCTGCGTCCAATGCGGCCAATGCGTGCAATCCTGCCCGGTCGGGGCCTTGACCGACAAAAAGTCTCTCGGCAAGGGCAGGACCTGGCAGATGAAAAAAGTCAGGACGACCTGCACGTATTGCGGAGTAGGCTGCCAATTGAACCTGCACATGAGCGGTGAACAGATCACCCGGGTGACCGCCGTAGAAGACGGCAAACCGAATATGGGGCAGCTTTGCGTGAAAGGCCGTTATGGATATGATTTCATCTATTCCAAGGACAGGTTGACGACGCCGCTTATCAAGAAAAATGGCAAGTTTGAAGAAGCTTCCTGGGAAGAGGCCTATACCCTGATCGCCGATAAATTCCGCAAGATCATCAAGGAATCCGGTCCCGATGCGCTGGCCGCCGTCAGTTGCGCCCGCAGCAGCAACGAAGATTCGTATGCCATGCAGAAGCTCTTCCGCGCCGTCTTCAAGACCAACAATATCGATCACTGTGCCCGCGTGTGCCATGCTCCCACGGTGGCCGGGCTGGCGGCTTCTTTCGGTTCGGGCGCATCCAGCAACTCCATCGGCGAGTTCCGCGATGCCAAGATGTTCTTCGTCATCGGCTCCAACATGACCGAAGCCCATCCCGTTGCGGCCTATTACGTCAAGCAGGCGGTGCGCAAGGGCGCCAAGCTCATCGTGGCCGATCCGCGCAAGCACGAACTGGCCAGGAAATCCCATATTTTCGCCCAGTTGAAGGTGGGCACCGATGTGGCGTTCCTCAACAGCATCATGAACGTGCTGATCACGGAGGATCTGTACGACAAAAAATTCGTGGCCGAGAGCTGCACCGGTTTCGAGGAGTTGCAAGCGACGGTCATGAAATATCCTCCGGAGAAGGCCGCGAAGATCTGCAAGGTGCCGGCGGAAACGATCGTTAGAATTGCCAGGGAGCTGGCGGCCACCAAGCCGTCCATGCTGATCTACACCCTGGGGCTGACCGAGCACACCTGCGGGACCAACAACGTGATGAGCTGCGCCAATCTGCAGATGCTGCTGGGCAACATGGGCGTGGAGTTCGGCGGCGTAAATCCGATGCGCGGCCAGAACAATGTCCAGGGGGCCTGCGACATGGGGGCGCTGCCGAATGTGTTCCACGGCTACCAGAAGGTGACGGATCCGGCCATCCGGGAGAAATTCGCCAAGGCCTGGGGGGTCAGCGACTTGCCCGACAAGCCTGGATTGATGATCCCCGACATGGTCAAGAGCCTGCCGGACAAGAAAATACGCGGTTTCTGGGTATTCGGGGAAAACCTGGCCAATGCCGAGCCCAATATCACCCACACGGAACATTGCCTGGCCTCAGCCGAATTCCTGGTCGTGCAGGATAATTTCTTCAATGAGACTTGCAAGTTCGCCCATGTCATCCTGCCGGCGGCTTCCTGGTGCGAGGACGAGGGGACGTTCACCAGCGCCGAAAGACGGGTCAGCATGGTGAGAACGGTCAAGACATCTCCCGGACTGGCCAAGCCCAATTGGCTGATATTCAAGGAAATGGCCAAAATCTTCGGGCATGAGTGGACATTCAACAGTGGCAGGGATATTTGGGACAACGAAGTGGCCGAACTGGCTCCGATGTTTGCCGGCATCAAGTACAGCCGCATTGAAGGCGACGGTATTCAGTGGCCATGCCCGAATGCCGATCATCCGGGATCCACGGTTTTGCATCGCTATGGCAAGTTCACGCATGGCAAGGGCATCCTGAAGGGCCTCGAATGGACGGCGCCGGGCGAAGTGGAAGATGCGGAGTATCCGTTCATCCTGAGCACGGGCAGAAGGCTGTCCCAGTACCACACCCGCACCCAGACCGGCCGCAGCGGCATGGATGCCATCTATAAGCGGGAAACGGCCGACATTTCCCTCGCGGATGCGGAGGAGATCGGCGTCAAGGATGGCGAAATGGTGGTTGTCAAGTCCAGGCGCGGCGAAGTGCGGGTGCCTGCCCGAGTAACCGACGAGGTGCCCAAGGGCATGGTCTGGATGACGTTCCATTTCCGCGAAGGGAATTGCAACTGGCTGACCAGCAACTTTTCCGACACGATCACCAAAACGCCTGAATACAAGGCCTGCGCGGTGAATGTGACCCGGTGCGAAGCCTGAGTTCTGGGAAATTGCCGTAACCCGCTGCGCCGATCAGGGGAAATGCCTGGCGAGCCGTTTTTTGACTCGCACGAATTCTGGGAGTTGCCATGAATAAACGTGTCCTTCCGCTGGCAGGATTTGAAAAAAAAATTGCCGCCTTTCGCGAGAAGCCGGCCCCGGGATTGATTATTGGCGGTTACATGGTGGATGAGATTACGAAGAATCTGCCAAAAGACAGATTCTATGATGTGATCTGTGAATCCATCAAATGCCTGCCCGATGCCGTGCAACTATTGACTCCTTGTTCGGTTGGGAATGGCTGGCTCAGGATTCTCAAGATCGGTCGTTTCGCCATGACCTTTTTCGACAAGGAAACCGGAGAAGGCATCCGGGCTTACCTGGACACGGAAAAATTGAAAAAATATCCCCCCATCAATGAATGGTTTTTCAAGCTCACTCCAAAGCGGGAACAGGATTCCGAAAAGTTGATGGCCAGCATCAGGTCGGCGGGCGGCGCCATAATTTCCCTGCAAAAAGTCAAAGTGGATACCGACATAACGAAAAAGAAAAAAGACCATAAGGTCGCTGTTTGCGCCAAGTGCCACGAAGCGTATCCGGCTACCGAAGACGGAAATTTATGCAAAGTATGCAATGGAAAAATCAGCTATTACGATTTTTCCGGAGAATAAGGGCATCGTGATCATCGCGGAAACGATCCGGCAGCTGCATGATTCTTATGCAAGCCTGCTTGTCTCCGAAAGGATCGAGAGGCTGGTCATCGGTGTTTTCTTTACCGCCGTACAACTTTCCGGAGGATCATGCGGCCTTGCCCACAGCGAGCTGGAAGGCGGGCGCTGCTGCACGACAGGCCACCAGCGCAACCTGGGCGAGTTCTCGCCCGGCCGCCTGAAGGGGAAGACGATCCTTGACATCCTGAACCACGCAGACGAGCGCCCCCTGTTTGCCAGTGTGAAAATGGCAGTCTTGAACGCCATATCCGCCCGGATCATAGCGTCAGGCAATTACAAGATCGTGGCGGGCCGCGACCCGATCGAATGGATCGATGCCTCTGCCGGCAGGGCCGTCACCATCGTCGGCGCATTCCAGGCCTACATGGACAAGCTGTCGGAACTGTCCTGTACGCTCCAGGTGTTGGAACTCGATGTAACCGCCTTTCCGGAGCGGCATCGCCGGCTGTATGTGCCGGCCGAGCGGGCCGCGGAGATCCTGCCCGGGTCAGATGCCGTCATCCTGACCGGGTCCACATTGGTGAATGATACGCTGGACGATCTGCTCGCCTTGATACCTCCCCGCGCCTTCACGATCCTGGTGGGCCCCTCCAGCGGGCTGCTTCCCGATTGCCTGTTCCGCAAGGGCGTGGACCTCATCGGGACCATACGTATTCTTGACCCCGACACCATGTTCACTGTGGTGAGCGAAGGCGGTGCCGGTTACCACCTTTTCCGCACCTGCGCGGAAAAGATCTGTCTCCTCAATGAATAGAGGTCATCCATCTCCAGCAACTGCCGGGGAATCTGGGCCGGAACCTGTTTTGCATCCGACTCCCATGCGACACCTGGACGACACCTGGCTGAAGGCTGCCGCTCTGGGATGCATGTGGGCTTCGAGCGAGATCGTGCTGGGCGGCTTTCTGCACAACCTGAACGTTCCGTTCACCGGAAACCTCATGGCCGGCATTGGCATTGTGCTGATGATCGCCGTCGGCCATCTATGGCCGGAGCGCGGCTTGTTCTGGCGGGCCGGCCTGATTTGCGCTCTGATGAAGGGACTGGCCCCCAGCGCTGTCATTTTCGGCCCCATGATCGCCATCACCTTCCAGGGCTGCCTGATGGACCTGGCGGTGCGGATCTTCCGGCGC
>JAQUQF010000349.1 GCA_028749105.1 Acidobacteriota bacterium
GCCCTCAGTTTGGGCGCGAGCCATCTGCGCATGGTGCTGACCGTGCTGCTGCCCGCCGCGTTGCCGGGCATCCTGACCGGCATCATCATCAGCATGGGCCGCGCCGCCGGCGAGACCGCTCCCATCATTTTTACCGCCGCGGTCAGCGTCGGCCAGCCGCTGAAGCCGTGGGAAACCCTGAGCCAGCCTACTCCCGCCCTGCCCTGGAACATCTACAACCTGGCCACCGAGCACCAGGCGGTCGACGAGATCCGCCATGTGCAGTTCGGCATGGTGCTGGCCCTGGTGCTGCTGGTGCTGCTGCTCAACCTGGCAGCCATCCTCCTCCGCGCCCGCGTCAGCAAGAAAATGAGAGGCTAATCCCATGATGCAATCCACACCCGCGATCGAGCGTTCCCCGGCGCCGGCTGGCGCTGAAAAGCCCGAGGCCCATGTCGCCTGCCTTGATTTCTCCTTTTTTTACGGCGACAACCAGGCGGTAAAGAACGTCACGCTGGACATACCATCCTACCAGGTGACGGCCATCATCGGCCCCAGCGGCTGCGGAAAAAGCACGCTGCTGCGCTCGATCAACCGCATGAACGACCTGATCCCTGGCGGCCGCACGGCGGGGAAGCTGCTGTTCGACGGCCAGGAGGTCTACGGGCCGCGCCTGGACGTGGTCGCCCTGCGCCGGCGTATCGGCATGGTCTTTCAGAAGCCAAACCCCTTCCCAAAGTCAATTCTCAACAATATCGCCTACGGCCGCCGCCTGCACGACCGCCTGGGCAAAGGGGAACTCCTTGCGACCGTCGAGACCAGCCTGAAACGCGCCGGGCTGTGGGACGAGGTAAAAGACCGGCTGGACGACAACGCCTTGAGCCTTTCCGGCGGGCAGCAACAGCGCCTGTGCATCGCCCGGGCCCTGGCCGTCGACCCCGAGGTCCTGCTCATGGACGAGCCGACATCGGCGCTGGACCCGCGGGCCACGGCGCGCATCGAGGACCTGATCGCCGAGCTGCGCGGCCGCTACACCATCATCATCGTCACCCACAACATGCAGCAGGCGGCCCGCGTCTCCGATCTCACCGCTTTCCTATACGAGGGCAACCTGATAGAATACGGCCAGACGGCCGGGATCTTCACCAAGCCGCGCGAAAAGAGGACCGAGGACTACATGACCGGCCGCTTCGGCTGAAAAGTAGGAGGCAAGGATGGCCGTGCATCTGGAAAAAGAAATAGAAAAGCTGAAGAAGCGCATCATACTCTACGGCGGCATGATCGAGAAAAACCTGGAGAACGCCATCCGCTCGATCCAGTCCAAGGACGGCGATCTCGCCCGCCAGGTGCTGGAGTCCGACGACCTGGCTGACCAGTGGGAGGTCGAGAACGAGGAGGAATGCCTGAAGATCCTCGCCCTGCACCAGCCGGTCGCCGTTGACCTGCGCTTCATCATCGCCGTCCTCAAGATCAACAACGACCTGGAACGCATCGGCGACGAGGCGGTCAACATCGCCGAGCGCTCGCTGCGCATCTCCCCCCTGACCCTGCCCGGCCGGCCGGTCGACTTCGCCCCCCTCTGCGCCCGGGTGCAGGAGGTGCTGCGCCAGAGCCTGGACGCCCTGGTGCGGCTCGACGCGCCGCTGGCCCACCGCGTGCGCAACTCCGACGATGCCATCGACGAGATGGTCCACGCCCAGTTCACGCAGCTGAAGGATGAGATCCGCAAGTACCCCGAGCAGACAGACCAGCTGGTCGAGTACCTGCGCGTCTGCCGCCACCTGGAGCGCATCGCCGACCATGCCACCAACATCGCTGAGGACGTCATCTACATGATCGAGGGCAGCATCGTCCGCCACCGCCAGGAAACGAAATGATCGCGCGGGCCGGCGGCCAGAACAATACCCCGAGGTCCTGCGGGAGCCCGCGCGCATGAGCGTCCGCAAGCCGCTGTCGATGCCCAAAAAGACGATCGCCGTGGTCGACGACGAACCCGACATCCTGGAGCTGATCGGCTTGCATCTTGGCCGTGCCGGCTTCATTGTCAAGTCCTTCGCTGCCGCCGCCCCGCTGCTGCAATACCTGGCGAAGCAACTGCCCGACCTGCTGGTCCTCGACCTGATGTTGCCCGACGGCGACGGCCTGGAGATCTGCAAATCCCTTAAGCGGGAACGGCGCACCAGCGCCATGCCCATCCTGATACTCACGGCCAGGGGAGAAAAACCGGACATCGTTCTCGGCCTGGAGTTCGGCGCCGACGATTACCTGGTCAAGCCTTTTTCGCCCGCGGAGCTCGTGGCGCGCCTGAAAGCGGTCCTGCGGCGGAGCGCGAAACCCGCTCCCGGCGAAGGGGAGATCATCCGCATCGGCGAGGCGTTAGCCATCGACCCCGGCAGGCACAGCGTCGTGGTCAACGGCGGCGCGGTGACGCTGACCGCGACCGAGTTCTCCATCCTGCTCATCCTCAGCCGCAATCCCGGCTGGGTCTTCACCCGGGAGAGGATCCTCGACGCCCTCTGGGGCGACGAAAAGGACGTCATCGACCGCACCATCGACGTGCATATCAAGCACCTGCGGGAGAAACTGGGCGCGGCGGGATCCTTGATCAAGAATATCCGCGGCGCCGGCTACAAGATCGAGCCATGAAAAAAAGGATATTCTGGAAATTTTTCGCCGGTTTTTTCGCCATG
>JAQUQF010000350.1 GCA_028749105.1 Acidobacteriota bacterium
TGATCTTCAGCCGCAGCGCCTCGCTCACGTTCTCGCGGGTGGCATGGTTCAGCGCATGGGACACCGTGGCCACCGATACGCCGCACTCTTTCGCAATGTCGCGCATACTCACGCGCTTTTCCGCCATAACGCCCTCCTTGCTCGGGCCGGTTTGCATCCCCATCGTTTTATTTTAGCACATTCCAAAAAACAGTTCCACCGTCGTTTTCAAAATGTATCCGCCCGGAAGCACAGGGCGCCCGAACCGCCTTGGCCCAAAGCTTCCGTTCAGATAAAAAGCATCGTGTAAAACTATCTTTTTTATCAATAGGAGGCACAACCATGAACAAGAAAATCTTATCCCTGATTTTAGCCACCCTGAGGGTCGTCGGCATGCTGGCCGGCTGCGGCGGAGGCAGCACCAGCACTGTCGGCGGCACCAGCACCGGCGGCGGCACGCCCCCTGCGCCCACTGGCGAAAAGGTGACGCTGCGGGTGTGGGCCTCGCAGGAGGAACAAACGCTGCTGGCGGAGATGTGCGAGGCCTTTGCCGCGGCAAACCCGGACAACGAGTACACCTTTGAGTACGGCGTGGTGGGCGAGAACGACGCGCGCGACCGCTTCCTTGAGGACCCGGACGCCGCCGCGGACGTCTTTATGTTTGCCAACGACCACCTGCGCGACCTGGTGAAGGCCTCGGCGCTGTATGAGGTGACCCGCAACAAGGACGACATCACCGCGCGCAACATTCCCGCCGCAGTGGACGCCGCCACCCTGAACGACGCGCTTTACGCCTACCCCATGACCGCCGACAACGGCTACTTCCTGTACTACGATAAGAGCGTGCTGAGCGAGGCCGACGTGGCCGAGCTGGACACCCTGCTGGAAGTGGCAAATGACAACGGCAAGCGCATTTTTATGGACGTGTCCAACGGCTACTACCTGGCCTCGTTCTTCTTTGGCGCCGGCTGTAACCTGTGGCTAGAGGACGACCAGCAGAAGTGCGACTTCAACAACGCCAACGGCCTGGCCGCGGCCGAGGCCATCAAGGCCTTCACCGCCGACGCCGCCTTCCTCACCGGCGAGGACCCCGTGATCACCGGCGGCATGGGCGAGTCCATCATCGCGGGCGTCTCCGGCATCTGGAACGCCAGCGCCATCCAGGAAAAGCTGGGCGACAACTACGCCGCCACCAAGCTGCCCACCTTCACCATGGACGGCAAGCAGACCCAGATGGGCTCTTTCGCGGGCTTCAAGATGGTGGGCGTGAACAGCCTGACCAAAGCCCCGGTGCACGCCATGGACCTGGCCGACTGGCTGACCAACGAGGCCAACCAGCAAAAACGCTTTGAAGTGCGCCAGTATGGCCCGTCGAACCTGAACGCCGCCGGCAGCGACGCCGTGAAAGCAAACGTCGCGCTGGCCGCCCTGAACGCGCAGGCCCCCTATGCCGTCTCGCAGAACGACGTGCTGGGCGGATATTGGAACCCGGCCGAGGCCTTTGGCAACGCGCTGGAAGCCAAGGATTATTCGCGTGACCTGCAGTCCATGCTGGACGACCTGGTATCCCAGGTGGAAGCCGGCTAACGAGCGAGCATAGAGCTTCACGGTATCCCCGGGTCCATCGCCCGGGGATACCGCTCCACTTTTTCACCATGTTGGCACGGCCAACCAAGGGGGAATTGCAATGCAAGAGAAAAAGGAAGGGCTGCTTGCCACCGTTGCGGCCGGTTTTCGCGGCTTTGGCCGGGCCGTGGCCGATTTCTTTCGTGAGATAGGCACAGCCTTTGCCAAAGGGGACTGGCGCACCCGCACCAGCTTTCTCGTCATGGGCTTCGGCTGCTTCACCCGCCGCCAGTTCATCAAGGGGCTACTCTATTTTGCCACCGAGGTACTGTTCATCCTCTACCTCGTCTTTTTTGGCGGGCGCTATCTGGCCAAGTTCGGCAGCCTGGGCACCGAGCTGTTCAGCCGCGAGTGGGACGAGGCCAACCAGATATGGATTAACGCGCCGGGCGACAACTCCATGCTGATATTGCTGTACAACGTGCTCACCATCTTTCTGGCCGTTTTCTTTCTGGTGCTTTACTTCAGCAACATCCGCGCCGCCTGGCAGGCCCAGCAGCTGGAGGAACAGGGAAAGCCGCTGCACACCTTCCGCCAGGGCGCGCTGAACCTTTTGGACAAAAACCTGCACGTCACACTGCTCACCCCGCCGGCCCTCGGCGTGCTGGCCTTCACTGTGCTGCCGGTGGTGTTCATGATCTTGCTGGCCTTCACGAACTTCGACCGCAACCACCAGCCGCCCGGCCATCTGTTCACCTGGGTGGGCCTGCAAAACTTCAAGGACGTCTTCTGGCAGGACCCGCTGAAGAGCCACACCATGTTCAGCCTGCTGGGCTGGACGGTCGTCTGGGCCATCTTTGCCACCTTTGTGAACTACTTTTTGGGCATGATCCTCGCTTTGATGATCAACAAGAAGGGCATCAAGCTGAAGGGGCTGTGGCGCACGCTCTTCGTCGTCTCCATTGCGGTGCCGGCCTTCGTCACGCTGCTGCTGATGCGCCAGATGCTGCAGGACCAGGGCACGGTGAACGTGCTGCTGAGGGACATTCTGGGCTGGACCAACGCGCCCATCCACTTCCTCACCGACGGCACGCTGGCCAAGATATCGGTG
>JAQUQF010000351.1 GCA_028749105.1 Acidobacteriota bacterium
AGCGCCTGGTACTGCTTGACCAGCGCGTTCTTCGGCTCCTGCAGGATGCGGATGAAGTCCTCTTCGGTCAGGCTCTTCAGCTCCACGCGGATCGGAAAGCGGCCCTGCAGCTCGGGGATCATGTCGGCGGGCTTGGCCACGTGGAAGGCGCCAGCGCCGATGAACAGGACGTGGTCGGTCTTGACCATGCCGTATTTGGTGTTGACCGTGGTGCCCTCGATGATCGGCAGCAGGTCGCGCTGCACGCCCTCGCGCGAGACCATGGGGCCGTGGCCGCCGCTCTCGCGGCCGGCGATCTTGTCGATCTCGTCGAGAAAGACAATGCCCATCTGCTCCGTGCGTTGAATGGCGATCTTGGCCACCTGGTCCATGTCCAGCAGGCGGTTCTGTTCCTCCTGCAGCATGTGGTTGAAGGCGTCCTCCAGGGTCATCTTGCGTTTTTTGGAGCCCCGTGAGCCGAGGATGTTGGGCATCATCTCGCTGAGCTGGATGCCGATCTCCTCCACGCCGGAGGCGGAGAATATCTCGAGTGGGGTGAAGGGATTGCTCTTGACCTCTACCACGATGATGCGGTCATTCAATTTCCCCGCGCGCAGCAGCTGGCGCAGCTTTTCCCTGCTGGCGGCGAAATTTCCCGCCTCGGCCGGGTCTCCGGCAGGGGACTCCTTGGCATCCTGGGGCGACGGCAGCAGGATCGCCAGGATCTTTTCCTCGGTGTTGAGCCGGGCCTTTTCACCGTTCTCGGCCATTTTCTCGGCCTTGACCAGGTCGACGGCGATGCGCACCAGGTCGCGGACCAGCGACTCCACGTCACGGCCGACATAGCCGACCTCGGTGAATTTCGAGGCCTCCACTTTCAGGAAAGGGGAGCGCGTGAGCTTGGCCAGGCGGCGGGCGATTTCGGTCTTGCCGACGCCGGTGGGTCCGATCATCAGGATGTTCTTGGGGATGATGTCGTCGGCGATGTCGGCCGGGAGCTTCTGGCGGCGGAAGCGGTTGCGCAGGGCGATGCTGACCGCTTTCTTGGCGTTTTTCTGGCCGATGATGTACTTGTCCAGTTCCTTGACGATCTCCTTGGGAGTCAGCTCGTCGCCCTTGTTGATGATGGCCTCGCCCATTTTCAGAGTTCCTCGATGGTGAAATTCTTATTGGTATAGATGCAGATGTCCGAGGCGATGGCCAGCGATCGTTCGACGATGGCGCGGGCGTCCAGCTTCGTCTCGCGGACCAGGGCCAGGGCCGCGGCCTGGGCGAAGGGGCCGCCAGAGCCGATGGCCAGGATATTTTCGTCGGGCTCGATGATGTCGCCCGTGCCCGACAGGAGGTACATCTTCTCCTCGTTGGCCACGACGAGCATGGCCTCCAGGTGGCGCAGGACCTTGTCGGTGCGCCAGTCCTTGGAGAGCTCGACGGCGGCGCGCGAGATGTTGCCGTTGTACTCCTCCAGCTTGGCCTCGAAGCGCTGGAAAAGGGAGAAGGCGTCCGAAGTGGAGCCGGCGAAGCCGGCCAGGACCTTGTCGTTGTAAAGGCGGCGGATCTTTTTGGCCGTGTGCTTCAGGACGGTATTCTGAAATGTCACCTGGCCGTCGGCGCCCAGGACCACCCTGCCCCCCTGGCGGACGCAGAGCACGGTTGTGCCGTGGATATTCTCTTTCATGGCCCGATTCTAATTCTTTTCTCCTGGCAAGTCAACGCGGCGGCATGCGGCGGCGCCCAGGGCAAAAGACATGAACGAGGCCAGGGATGCCCCGGCGTGAATGGAGCGATCAAGAAATCCAATTTTTTAAATTTCCGCGGATAATACTCCGGTTTTAAAGCGGAGAATGCTACTCCGGTATACATTCCCCGGCCAGTTCCGGCACGTCACACGGGCAGAGAGCAGGCCTGAAGCCGATGAAGGCAAAAGACCTTCGGGCTTGGCCCCAACCGCTGCGGGCGGTTGGAGGAGTGAAAAATGGAACTGGCGTTTGTTTCCGAGCGGGGGGCCGGGGTTGTTGGGAAAAAGCCGCTCCGGGCGTGTTTGCCGGCGGGGATATTCCTGGCATGCCTCCTCGTCGCCGCGGCCGAACTCATTGCGGTGCAACCGGGCGGGTTGAGGTCGCTCCGCATCGATTGCTTTTTTGACCCGGCCAGGAATTTCCTCGACGCCACCGCCCGGCTGAAATTTTATCAATCCACAGGTCCGCGCTGCCTCTGGCTGGCGGAGGAGTTGGATGTCAATTCGGTGCGCGGCCCGGCGACGCCGGCATTGGAATTCCAGCGCGATTACGAGCAATTCCGCATCCTGGATCCGGGGGCCGATGAATTGGAGCTGAACTATAGCGGCAAGTTCGTGGCCCAGCAGGATCCCTTTGCCTCTTCCGGCGGCAATGGCCTCCCTGGCTGGGGGGACTCCCAGGACGATTTCCGTTTCCTGACGTATGCCAGGGATTACTACCCCCATCCGCAGCTTGATTTTATTCCCATGGAGATGACGTTCACGATCCCCAGCGGATGGAACTGCCTGGGCAGCGGCACCATGGGCCCGGTGCGAACGGAGGCGGACACCCGCACCTATCGCTTCGTCAGCGGCATGGCCAAGGGCATGTCGCTGGTGTGCGGCCGCTTCGCCCCGGTGGGCCAGGTGGCAGGGGCGCTACCGGCCCGGCTGTACG
>JAQUQF010000352.1 GCA_028749105.1 Acidobacteriota bacterium
CAACCGCAGCGATGAGTGGTTCGTATACAAGGCTGGCCGTATCGAGCTGGGCAACGTGCCGGTCCCGGTGCGCGGCAAAGGCGCCCCTGCCGGCAAATAAGGATCAGGTGCCACCCGTCGAGATCGGGGGCGGGTTGTGATATAGTTGGACGATGAAGCACATGCGGACAGGACGAAAGATGAGGCGCTCATACAAGCGGACGCGGCCGCTCCTGGCAATTTCCGGCCTATTATGCGTGTGGCTGGCGGCGGGAGTGGCCCAGGCCCAGGTCGCGGAAAAAAGCATCCGGCCGAACACGGGGAGCGGCCAGTGGTTCTGGCTCGTTCCCAGGGCCGACCTCGCCTCCGAGCAGGTCGCTGCCGCGTTCCAGCGGGCGGTCGACGAGCAGACGGCATACCTCGACACCAATTTCAGCGCCACCGTGTTCCTCGCCAAAAAAATCGGCCTGACGAAGGGAAAAGGCAAGGACAGGAAACGCCACCCGGACCGGCCCGAGAAGGCCGACAACCTGCGGATCGAGGCCGAGTGGCGCACCGGCTACCTGGACCAGTACCGCGGCCGGACGTACACCACCATCGCCCTGGATTCCGTCCGCAGCCTCGACCTGCACTACCTGACGCGGGCGCGCGAGCGTTTTCCCGAGGCCCCGGAGGGGCGCAACTGGAACGTCAATATCCTCGCCGGGTCAAAATACAGTTTTTTCTTCAGCCTGGAGGAGTCGGCGCGCGCGTTCATCAATGCCGTGACCTCTGCCCTCAAACAAAGGGGGCTGGAGGTGACGTTCTCCAGGTTCGGGCTGATGTGGGAGAACCTGACCGCCGCCCAGGCCGCCGACATGAATCGCCGGGCGGATGAGGGAGTCCTGATCACCATGGTGGCCGTCGGCGGTCCGGGGGACCATGCGGGCATCCGTCCTCTGGACGTTGCCCTCGAGGTCAACGGCGTCAGGGTGAAAAACTTCTCCCATTTTTCCCTGCTCCTGGACGCCATCCCTTCGCAATCAAAAGCACCGTTCCTCCTGCTGCGGCGCCTGAAGGACCCGAACCAGTATCCGGAGCAGAACGCCTGGAACACGCTGACGGTGGAACTGGAGGCCGGAGGAGAGCGGTAATGAAAACCATAGGGCTATTGGGCGGCATGACGTGCGAGTCGTCGCTGGTGTATTACCAGCGCATCAACGAGATCGCCCGGGAGAAACTCGGGGGCAACCATTCAGCCCGGAGCGTAATGGTCTCGGTGGACTTCGGCGAGGTCGAGCCGCACATGGAGCGCGGCGAGTGGGACAACGTCCTGGCGGATATGCTCGACGCCTCGCGCGCCATCGAGCGCGGCGGCGCCGACTTCCTGGTGCTGTGCACCAACACCATGCACCGCTTCGTCGAGGAGATCGGCCACGAGATAAAAATACCCATCCTGCACATCGCCGACGCCACCGGCGCGGCGATCAGGAAGAAGGGGTTGAGAACGATTGGCCTGCTGGGGACGCGCTTCACCATGGAGGAAGATTTCTACAAGGGCCGCCTGCTGGAAAAGCACGGCATCGCCTCGATCGTCCCGAAAAAAGAGGAGCGCGAACTGGTGCACAAGGTCATCATTGACGAGCTTTCCCGCGGCATCATCAACCCGGTGTCGCGCGACGCCTATTGGCGCGTGATCAACAATCTGGCCCTCCGGGGCGCCCAGGGCGTCATCCTCGGCTGTACCGAGATCCCGTTGCTGGTGAAAGCGGAGGCGGGCGCCATTCCCCTGTTCGACACCACCGAGCTCCATGCCCAGGCGGCAGTGGATCTGGCCCTGGGGAGCGGAACCTAGTCTAGTCGCTGAGGAACGCCTTGCCGGAGTTTTGGCATTTCGAACAGGCTTTTTTTAGCGGATTTTTTCCCACTCTTCGATGCCGCCCTTGACCGCAGCAAAGAGGGGATGAGGCGTGACCGTTCTTGCCAAGGCCAGCTCACGGTATTTTTGCGCGTCCCTTTTTTTCAGTTTCTTCAGCAAGTGGTCCGTTTCATACTGCAGCTGGCCCCGGGTCACCGTCATTTTTCCGGCCGGGAACCTGCCGTGGACCTTGTCCTTGTCGAAATGATATCCGCGCCCGGCCGCTTCGCGATACACCTCTGCAAGATACTGGTTGATGCGGCCGATGGGGCAGGCCTCGGCCCTGAACCTCTTGAGCTGGGGATGGCTGCGGTAGCCGCGGGTCTTCCCGGCCAGCACCTGCCTGGCCAACAGGGCTTCCCGCCACAGCGCGACCAGCCCCATGGCATCCAGATACTTCGGATGGAGCGACCAGATTCTCATGTTTCTTCCCGAATGGAAACGATTGAACGCACCGTTATTATTGGCTGGCCGCCGCCCGATGTCAATGGCCGGCTGGTAAATAATTCGCAATGGATTTATACTTTCATGTGCAGAAAGCGCAGGGAGGTGCCATGGCTTACAAGGACATCCTGAGGAATTCGATCAAGACGTTCGAGGACCTGGAGAAGTGGCTTATCGGCCAGAAGGCGCGGGTCGATCCCCGGCTGCGCGACGTCATCGCCAAGTATCCCATGCGCGTGAACACCTACTACCTGGGGCTGATTGAAAAAATGGGCGACGGCATCTGGAAGCAGGCCATCCCCGACGTCGAAGAGCTGGAGCACTACATGGATCT
>JAQUQF010000353.1 GCA_028749105.1 Acidobacteriota bacterium
CCTCTGGGTGAACAGCAGCAGGTCCCATTCCTTGATGAACTTCCATTTTTTGTACGACTGGTATCCCAGCATCAGGTGGCCATTGACAATGTCTCCTTGCGATTGGAACCCCATGTCGCGGGAGTCGAATCCCGGGGAAATGAAGCCCAGCGCGGCATTGAAAAGGACATTGCCCTTTTGCTTGTTCAAGGAGAACCTGCCCGCGAGGCCGGACAGCGATGTCGCCTCCTCGTCCAGTTCCACGTAATCCGCATCGGGCCGCTGGAAATAGTGGGGAAAGGACCGCTGCAGTGCCGCGATGTGTTCCCGGCTGCCGGAAACGACGGTCCCGGCCAGCCAGCCCGTCGCCACCCAGACCTTTTTCTTGTCAAGAAAGGTCCAGCCGTCCACGCCAAGGCTGAATGCCTCCTTGTTCAGCACGAAGGTCAGGTCATCCGTCCGCAGGTCCCGCAGGACCGAGGTGGCGATCAATCCCAGCCCCTGCCTGCCCTTGTTGAACTCCTTCTGCATCCGCAGTGCCGAATAGTTGGCGAAGGGTTCCACCTCCCAGTCGGACCTGGCGCCGTTCAGGTCGATCTCCGCATACTCCCGCTGGGTCAGGGCCGTCATGAATCCGAGCTTCCATCCCTCGCCGATGGTTCCGCTCAGTTTCCCGGCGGCCATGATCGTGGTCCACTCGGGATAGTCTGCATATCCATCCGTATCGACATAGCCCTGCGGGGCCCGCCCGATGCGGCGGCTGTAGAACAAAGTAGGGTTGCTCCAATCCGCGCCGACATTTTGAGTGGAACCGCCTGAGCCGAACTTGAAGACCTGAGCCCCCTCGATGAAAAACGGCCGCTTTTCAGAGTAATAGCTTTCCGCCGCCGACAAGTTGATCACGGCGGGATCAACCTCCACCTGCCCGAAATCGGGATTGAGCGTCAGGTCCAACGTCAAGCTGCTGGATAATCCGACCTTGATGTCGGCCCCGCCGTTGGCCAGGAACTTTTCGCCGGTCTTGAAGGGATTGCCGGCCTGCTCCTGCTCAAATTTCGCCTTGCCGATGACATAAGGAGTCACTTCCACCAACGGCTTGGGATTAATATCCCTCATCCCTTCCATCCTGGCAAAGCGCGATACGAAGGCGCTTTCGGTTTTGGGAATCCAGACAAGAGTCGCCCGCTCGTTCTTGCGCTTGATATCCCTTCTGAAGTTCACCCCCCAGAGATACTCTTCGCCTTTTTTTTTCTTCTTGAACCTGAGCTGGTCGAACGGGATGCGCATCTCCACTGCCCAGCCCTGCTCATCGATGCGGGCCGCCGCTTCCCAGTTGCCGTCCCAGGAGATGTCGTCATAGACGTCGTTGTACATGATGCAGTCCGTGATCGAGCCGCTGGGGTTGACCAAGAACTTGAAGCCGCTGCGCCTGTCGTACAAAGGATCGACATAGAACATGAAGTAGTCCGTTTCCGTAAAGTCGTCCCTGCGGGAAAGCTGGCTGATGATCTTGTCGGGCTCGGCATCATGCAGGCGGGCCGCCACATAGATGGCATGGTCGTCATAAGCGAGCCAAACCTCCGTTTTCTCGGAACAGGGCTTGCCATCATCCGGATCGCGCTGAAGGAAACCGGCAATGGCCTCCTTTTGCCAATCCGCTTCCTGAAGCCAGCCGTCGATCTTCACTTTGCCCGTCAAGCGCTGCGCCTGCACCGTCCGCTCCGACTGCGGAGCGGACGCAGTCTCCTCCCCAAACAGGCTGAAAAAAGCCACCATAACCAGGCAGAAGATCGCAATAATTGTTTTTTTCAAAAGCGCTCCTAAAGGAATCTTCAGCACAGTTCCCATAATGCCCTTTAGACGGTCATTATATCCCATTGGTTGACCGAATAAAATGAAATCCGGGTGCGCCGGTGGTAGCGAATTTTTTCTCTATGCCATAAACTCAATATGAATTAGGCTGCCGGCGGTAAAAAACTTATTGCCAGGTCCCGGGTCCTCTCCAGGCTCAGTTTTTCGTTTCCTTGCCCATGTAGACCTGGTAGGCCTCCTCGACCGGCTTGCCGTAGACGGTGATGGCCGTGACGGCGTTGGCCAGGCGCACGGCCTCGTCCAGGGGCTTCTGGTGGATGTTGCGGCCGGTGGCGTTGCCCATGGCGCCGGAGATGAAGATCTGGTCGTGCAGCTGCTGCAGAAACGCCTTGGGCTCCATGCTGGAGCCGCCGGCGCAGACTACCTTGGTCCGGCCCGCGGCGCGGATCGCCTGCTTGAAGATCTCGGCCGATTTCTGGCCTTCCTTTTTCGGGTAGTTCACCTTGACGAAATCGCTGCCCAGGGTGGCGGCCACGCCGGTGGCGCCGGCGATCAGCTCGGGCGCCTTCTCGTCCTTGACCGCCTTGCCGCGCGGATAGATCCACAGCACCGTGACCAGGCCGTGGTGGTGGGCCCAGTGGACCGCCTGCGCCGCCTCGCGGATCATGGCGTTCTCGTGCTCGCTGCCCAGGTAGATGGTGTAGCCGACCCCCAGGACGTTCAGCCCGGTGTTCTTCTTGAACTCCACCACCTGGCGCACGTCGATCATCTGGGTGGAGACCGGGTCCTGCTGGGCCGTCTTCACCAGGTTGGTCTTGGAATTGAGCTTGACCAGGTACGGGAGGTCGGGATA
>JAQUQF010000354.1 GCA_028749105.1 Acidobacteriota bacterium
TCCGATCTGGCCATCCCGGGCATCGCCGTGCTGCTGATCCTGATGGGCATGTTCTCCAAATCGGCCACCGTGCCGCTGCATACCTGGCTGCCCGACGCCGGTGTGGCGCCCACCACCGTCACCGCCCTGCTGCACGCCGCGGTGCTGGTCAAGATCGGCGTATACGCCTATGCCCGCCTCTTCAGCTACGCCTTCAAGCTGCCCGAGGGCTGGCAGCAGGCCATCCCGATCATCGTCGTCTTCTCCAGCCTGGTAGCCGCCGGCGCCGCCGCCGTGGAGAACGACCTGAAGCGCATCCTGGCCTACTCTACGGTCAGCCAGATCGGCTATATTTTCCTTGGCTTCGCCGTGATGAACCCCATGGGCGTCTCCGGCTCGCTGCTCTTCATCCTGATGCACGGCCTGGCCAAGGCCGGCCTCTTCCTCTGCGCCGGCATCGTCATTCACGCCACGAAACAACGTGACATCCGCCAAATGGGCGGCATGATCAAGACCATGCCCTGGACCGCCGCCGCCTTCATCTTCTGCGCCTTCTCGGTCATCGGCATCCCGCCCTTCGGGGGCTTCTTCTCCAAGTTCATGGTCATCATGGCCACGGTGCAGTCGGGCCGCGTCTGGGTGGCGGCCGCCGCGCTGTTCGCCGCCGTGCTGACCATGTTCTACCTGTTCAAGGTGTTCAGCGCCGTCTTCATGGGCGAAGCCAAATCTGACCACAAGGAAGGGACGCGCTCCATGGTCTTCGTGGTCGTGGTGCTGGCCGTCCTCTCCCTGCTGGCCGGCCTCTTCGTCGCCTATCCCACGAAACTGGCCAATATCGCCGCCGGCGAAATCTTAAGGTGGATCCAATGAACCCGCAAAACCTGTTGATCCCGATCCTGCTGCCCTTGCTGCTGGCCCTCTTCTCCTTCCTTCTGCCCAGGGGCGTCAAATGGCTTCGCGAGGTCGTTTCCGTCCTGGGCGCCGCCCTCTTCGTCTATGTCGCCGTCGCCTTTTTCGGCCAGAAGGAAACCTTCCTCTTCCTGCCCTGGCTGGGCCACGGCATCGACTTCGAGCTGCGCCTGTACGGCTTCAGCCAGTTCATCCTCATCGCCGTGAGCGGCTTCACCTTCCTGATCACCCTCTATTCCACGGTCCGGATGGCCGGCAACACCCGCCTGCGCGAGTACTACGGCTACCTGTTCCTCACCGCGGCCATGTCGGCCGGCGCCGTGCTGGCCAACAACCTCGTGCCGCTGCTCTTCTTCTGGGAAGGGCTGCTGATCACCCTGTACGCGCTGATCACCATCGGCGGCCGCGCCTCGCATCGCACCGCCGTCAAGGCCTTCCTCATCGGCGGCTTCTGCGATTTTTGCATGATCCTGGGCATCGCCATCCTCTGGACGCAGACCGGCACGCTGCGCATGACCGACATTTCGGTCATCCCCCAGGGGCTGACCGCGGTCAGCTTCTACCTGATGATGATCGGCGCCGTCGGCAAGGCCGGCTCCATGCCCTTCCACACCTGGATCCCCGACGCCGCCGTCGACGCGCCCGTGGCGGTCATGGCCTTCATCCCGGCGGCGCTGGAAAAGCTGCTGGGCATCTACATGCTGGCCCGCATCTGCCTCGACCTGTTCAAGCTGGAGACCAACAGCGCCCCCAGCCTGGTGCTGATGACCCTGGGCTCCCTGACCATCGTGCTGGCCGTCTTCATGGCCCTGATCCAGAAGGACCTGAAAAAGCTCCTCTCCTACCACGCCGTCTCGCAGGTCGGCTACATGATGCTGGGCATCGGCACCGCCGTGCCCATCGGCATCGCCGGCGGCATTTTCCACATGATCAACCACGCCATGTACAAGAGCGGGCTGTTCCTGGCCGCGGGTTCGGTCGAACAGCAGGCCGGCACCACCGAGCTGAAGAAGCTCGGCGGCCTCGCCAAGTCCATGCCGCTGACGGCGCTGGGCTTCCTTGTCTGCGCCGCGGCCATCTCGGGCATCTGGCCCCTGAACGGCTTCGTCTCCAAGGAGATGGTCTTCCACGGCTCCTACGAGACCGGCTACACCATCTTCACCATCGCCGCCTGGCTGGGCGCCATCCTCACCTTTGCCTCCTTCCTCAAGGCCGGCCATTCGGTCTTCTTTGGGCCGCGCAGCCTGGAAGCCGCCGCCGTGAAGGAGAGCAAGAGCCCCATCACCATCCCCATCCTGGTCCTGGCCGCACTGTGCGTGCTCTTCGGCGTCGCCAACGCGCTGCCCCTGAAGCTCTTCATCCAGCCTATCCTGGCCGGCCATGCCGCGCCCGGGGAAGCCATCGACTTCACCGCCCACGCCCTGGCCGTGTTCAACCCCATCGCCCTGATCTCCATGGGCTGCTTGCTGATCGCCTTCGCCCTGCATCTCTTCGGCTTCAGGCGCGGAGGAAACAAGGCCTACCTGGCCTCCGAGCCGATCCATCATTTGCCTGTCCTGAATACTGTTTATAACTGGGCCGAAGCCCGCGTGTTCGACATGTACGAACAGGGCATCAAGTTCCTGCGAATCCTGTCCGGGGCCCTGTTCCGCTTCGTCGACCGCCCCATCGACGCGTTCTACGAAAAGGTCGTCGTCGGCGTCGGCCGGGCGGCGACCGGCGCGCTCAAGGCCGCGCACAACGGCGTGTACGC
>JAQUQF010000050.1 GCA_028749105.1 Acidobacteriota bacterium
CGGATGTCGTGTTTTTCCTTCAGCCAGCGCACATCGTCGGGAACCAGGGGCACCCTTCTTTCCCATTCGTTCTTGTCTTCCCTGCGTATCCCGATGATTTTTTCCATGATTTCCTCAGGTAATTTAATCGGCTTAGTTTATACTTTAACAAAATATCGCCGATTAGTCAATCGCAGGTCGCTGTCAGTAAAGGCCGATTGGGCGCAGCTCGAGCTCGCCCTGGGCGCCGTCAAAGGAATTACCGTTGTCGATCAGGATGAAGAAGGCGCTCACCCTGGCCAGGTCGGGTGTGGCGGCGGGGCCGGCCAAGTGGTGGAAACGCTCGAAGGGGATGGCGATGGTGCGCCACTCCTTGTCGATGCGGAAGGAATGCTGGAACGACGACTCCTCCTTGCCGGTGCGGAACTGCAGCCAGAAGCGCATGGCCCGGCTGCCGCGGGCTTCGAAAATGAACCCGCGGTAGCGCGAAAGATCGAGGCGTTCGCGGTGGGCCAGAGCCGTCCAGAAATCGATCGCCGCGGGTTCCTTGCGCAGGGTGAATGCGAAGCGGGTAAGCGGACGGCCGTCCCCGGCAATGGCCACGGCTGCCTCGCCGCGCGAGCGGCCGTTCTTCTCGACCTGGAAATAGAGGCCCGCGGGATTCAGGATCATCCGCGCGGCCGCCGCTTCCCCGGGTCCGGCTGCTGGCGCGGGCCGGGTCACGAACACGGGATTGGCCAGGATCCAGGGCAGCCGGCTGAAACGGCCCGAATGGAGGAAGACCTCGCAGCGGTAGACCCCCGGTTCGCCCACGGCGACCGTGATCTCCTGGCGGTCGTTGTCCTTGAAGACGCGGAATTCGCCGCCATCCTTCATGATGCGCACGTCGGTATTGAACTGGAAGGGCAGCCTGAGGACCAGGGAGCCGCCGGCGCGCTCCGCGTCTCCCCCCATTTCCACCCGGCGGCCGTCGCCTTCCAGGTAAAAGAATTCAAAGCCGTTGGCAGCGGCCAGCGATTCGATGGCGCAGAAAAAATCGCCGCGGCGCATGGCGGCAATGATGGTCGCCCCCGCCGCAACGGCGTCCTTTTCCAACTCATGGTCGACTTTTACGTAGACGCGCAGAATCTTGAATGTCGCCTCATAGGAGGGGAAATGGAAATTTACACTTTTGCTGAGCGGCAGCTTGGCGTGGGAGTCCAGGGCATAGATGCCGTAATACTTTCCCGCGCGGTTAAAGCGGTCCCAGATCTCCAGCTCCTTCTTCGGGTAGGAGATGAGCGAGGTCAACGCATAGTCGGGGGCCAGGAGGTACTGCAGCGGGAAGAGGGTCAGGCCGTACAGGATATTCTTCTTGGCCATCTGGTACAGGCTCAGGATCTCGATGCCGGTGAAGCCGCGAACCTGCCAGTCGGTCCAGGGGATCTTGCGGTCCAGGGGATGGGCGATGAAGGTCATGCCCCGGTCGCGCTCGACCTCATCGATGGCTTCCTGCGCTTCGGGGGGGAATTCGTATTCCGGGACGCGGTAGCCGGCCGCGGCCAGGTGGCCGGCCTGGAGTGAAAATTCCGAAGCGCCGATCAGCAGCGTCTCCTGGTTCCAACCGCTGGCCACCGATGCCGGGCGGTTGGGCCGGCCGTGGTCGGTGAGGATGACAAAATCCAGGTTCTGCCTGCGGGCGTCCCGGCAGATCTCCTCAATGGTTCCCAGCCCGTCGGAAAAGGTCGAATGAAGATGAAAGACGCCTTTCTTGTAAAAAGAGGGCAGGGGGCGGCTGTTGACCTTTTTCTGGAAGAGGATGCCGTTGAAGACAGCGAACGTCAGCACGCAAGCCAGGAGAAGCAGCAGGGCTTTCCCGGCTTTTCTCCTCAACGCAGCAGCTCCTTCATGCGGGTGACCGCCTCCTTCATGCCGACGAAGGCGGCGTTGGCGACGATGGAATGGCCGATGTTCAGCTCCTCGATCTCCCTCATGGCGGCGATCGGGCCGATGTTCTGATAGGTCAGGCCGTGCCCGGCCAGCAGCGTGAAATCAAGCTTCTTGGCATAGTTCGCGGCCTTGGTGATCTTGTCCATCTCCAGTCTGGCGAAGCTGTTGCCGGAGTTGGTCGCGTAGTCGCCGGTGTTCAACTCGACAACATGAATGCCCAGCCGGTGGCAGGCCTTGACCTGGTCGACGCCGGGGTCGATGAAGATCGAGACGCTAATGCCTGCAGCCAGCAGGTTGCCGGCGACCTCCTGGATCTTGTCGGCGAACATGATGACGTCGAGGCCGCCGCCGGTGGTGACCTCGTCCTTGCTCTCCGGCACCAGGGTGCAGACGTTGGGCTTGTATTTGAGGGCGATCTTGACCATCTCCATGGACGCGGCCATCTCCATGTTCAGCTTGGTCTTGATCACCCGGCGCAGGATCTCGACGTCCCGCTCCTGGATGTGACGCCGGTCCTGGCGCAGGTGCACGGTGATGCCGTCGGCGCCGCCCAGTTCGGCGAGCGCCGCCGCGGTGACCGGGTCGGGCTCGCTGGCCATGCGCGCCTGGCGGATGGTGGCGATGTGGTCGATGTTGACGCTGAGTCTCATGTTATTCTCCGAGCTCATTTTCCACGAGGGACTGGAAAATGGGCATATTCTTGTCGATCGTCTCCTGGTCGCGGGACTCGATCATGATGCGCAGCTTGGGTTCGGTTCCCGAGTAGCGCGCCAGCAGGCGCGCTTCCTTGCCGTAGCGGCGGGTAAAGCGGATGGACTCGCGCTGGAACGCCTGCCAGTCCTTCAGGGGCGGCCGGCGGCACACGCGGATGCTGAGCGTCTTCTGGGGGTAGAGGGCGATCCCGTCGAAGGCCGCCTCGGCGTCGCTGCCGAAGTGGCGCAGCGCCCTCATGACATGGAGAGCGGTCAACAGGCCGTCACCGCTGGTCTGCCGGTGGCGCAGGATGATGTGCCCGGAGGGCTCGCCGCCCAGGATGGCGCCGCTCCTCTTCATCAGCCGGTAGACGTGCTTGTCGCCGACATCGGCGCGCAGGAAGCGGATGCCGGCCCGCTGCAGCGCCCGCTCCAGCCCCAGGTTGCTCATCACCGTGCCGACCACGACGGGCCGGAAGCGCGGCTCCCTGTCGCGCAGGTAGCGGGCGAGGAGGAAAAGGACGTGGTCGCCCTCGATGATCCGCCCGCGGGCGTCGGCGAAGATCACGCGGTCGGCGTCGCCGTCGAAGGCCAGTCCGAGGGCAGACCGGCTTTTCCCGACCAGCTTCTGCAGGGCGGCCGGAGATGTGGAGCCGCACCCCGAGTTGATGTTGCGGCCGTTGGGGGAGGTGTGGCCGACGGCAATCTCCAGTCCCAGGCGCCGGAGCAGGCTGGGTGCCAATCGGGATGCCGCGCCGTTGGCGCAGTCGACGGCGATCTTCGCTCCCGCTTCCACGAGCCCTTTGCCCTCGCTCATGAGGAAGCCGGCGTAGGCGCCGGTGTCCTGCGCAGCAGTTGGGCGGGGCGGCGGGTCCGGGGCTCGCCGGCACAGGAAGAATTCCCGGCTGATCCGGTCTTCCTGAGCGGCGGAGGCCTTTTCGCCGCGGCGGTCAAAGAGCTTGATGCCGTTGTCGCTGAACGGGTTGTGCGATGCCGAGATCATGACGCCAAAGTCGTAGCCATGCTCCCGCGTCAGGAAGGCCAGCCCCGGCGTGGGCAGCACTCCGGCGGAAAAGACCCGGGCCTGCCGGCCGAGTCCCCGTGCCAGCAGGGCTTCGATGACCGGCCCCGACTCCCGCGTGTCGCGGCCGATGAGCACCCGTGGGGCGGGGGCCTGGGCGCTGATGACCGCGCCCAGCTTGAGCAGGGAAGCCTCGTCCAGGGGATAGGCGCCGGCAACGGCGCGGATGCCGTCGGTCCCGAATAGGGTCTTCTTCATTTCTTGGCGCCGCGTTCCTCGATCTCCAGCTGCAGTTCCACGTCGCGGGTATCGCGGAATTTCAGGATGTCCGCAGTCTGCTTCAGGGCGATGCGGCGGTTCTGGCTGCGCTCGATGCCATCCAGGTCTACTTCTTCGGTCAGGACCACCTCAATGCCGTTGATCTGCGACTTGTAACCCATGATGGTGACCCGGTCGGGGACAACCTTCGCCGACTTCAGCCGCAGGGGAGCCGGCAGCCGGCCGCGGAAGCGGATCTTCACGGGGATTTCCCGGGTGGCGAACTCCTCGACGTAGATCTCGATCATTTTCGGGTGGATGGAGACGAGCTGGACCTCCTTGGGGAGCTCCAGGTAGTCCTCGGCGAAGTAGTTCAGTTTGTTGCTTTCCTTGACGTTCTTCAGGTCGATCTTGATGGCATGGCTCTCGGGGTTGACGGCGGCCACGAACTTGGAATCGCCTTTCAGCGAAACGGTCACTTCCTCCGGGCGCAAGTTGGCCACCTCGACGTTCTCCGAGACGTTGAAGACCTCCACGGGAATCTTCATGGTTTTCTCGGAATACGCCCGTTCGCGACCGCTGATGACCGCCCAGGTCAGCAGGGCCAGGAGCAGGGCGCTGGCCTTGAGCCCCCAGTTGTTGAGAATCAGTTTTTTCAGGTTTTGCGGCATGTTAGATCTTCAGGAATTTCAGCCTGTTCTTGAGCCCCTCGCGGTCCAGGCCGCGGATCAACTCTCCCTTCACGGCCAGGGAGATCTTGCCGGTCTGCTCCGAAACGACGATGGCCACGCAGTCGGTCTCCTGGCTGATGCCGATGGCCGCCAGGTGCCGCCCCCCCGCCGGCGTCAGCTCGAGCAGCGGCGGATAGGGGAAAAAGCAGTTGGCCGCGGCGATCCGCCCCTCGGAGATGATCACCGCCCCGTCGTGCAGGGGGGTGTTGGGAGAAAAGATGGTCAGCAGCATGTCCTTGGAGACCAGGGCGTCGAGGCGGATGTGCTTGTCGATGTAGGACTTCATCTTGATTTCGCGCTCGACGGCGATCAGGGCGCCGACCTTGCCCAGCGACATGGCCACCGCGGCGTTGACGATCTCGTCGCGGATGTGCGAGATGTCGGCGGGGATGAACTTGGTCTTGAGCTTGCCGCCGATCTCAGCCAGGATCTTGCGGAACTCGCCCTGGAACAGGACGATGATGGCAAATACCAGATAGGTGAAGAAGTTGTTCAGGACGTAGGCGAAGGCGGTCAACTTGAGCAAACCGGAGAGCAGGGCCAAAAAACCGATCAGCATCAGCCCCAGCGCCATCTGGTACGACTTGGTCCCCTTGATCAGCAGCAGCAGGTAGTAGATCAACAGGAAGAGAAGGAAGATGTCGAGAATATCCTTGGGCGTGAACTTGGTGAAGGCGCTGAGGATGTTCTCGATGATCATCTACTTCGCTTCCGGCGGCGGGGCGCCGTTCCGGGGTTTGCGTTTCTTGGGCTGCAGGGGATCGGGCTTCTGCGGCGTCCCCAGGATGGCGGCGATGTCGTCCGAGGTCAGGGACTCCTTCTCCAACAGTTGCAGGGCGATGATCTCGAGCTTGTCGCGGTTGTCCAGGATGATGCGCTTGGAGTTGGCGTACGCCTGGTCGATGACCTTCTTGATCTCCTTGTCGATCTGCTGCGATGTCTCCTCGGAATACTCGTTGTGTGACATTAGGTCGCGGCCGAGGAAGACCATGTCCTCCTTCTTGGCATAGGTCATGGGGCCCATGGCCGACATGCCCCACTCGCAGACCATCTTGCGGGCGATGGAGGTGGCTTTTTCGAAATCGTTGCCGGCGCCGGTGGTGAGCATGTTGAGAAATGTCTCTTCGGAGATGCGGCCGGCGAGCAGCACCGAGAGCTGGGCGTCCAGGTAGGTCTTGGAATAGGTGTACTTGTCGTTGAGCGGCAGCTGCTGGGTCACGCCCAGGGCCATGCCGCGGGGGATGATCGAGACCTTGTGCAGCGGGTCGGCCTCTTTCTCCAGGGCGGCGATCAGGGCGTGGCCGGCCTCATGGTAGGCGGTGATGCGCTTCTCCTCCTCGGAGATGATCATGCTCTTGCGCTCGCTGCCCATCAGCACCTTGTCCTTGGCGTACTCGAAATCCTCCATGGCGATGTTCTTCTTGCCGTTGCGCGAGGCGTACAGGGCCGCCTCGTTGACCATGTTGGCGATGTCGGCCCCGGTGAATCCAGGGGTCGAGCGGGCCAGGACCGGCAGGTCGACGTCCTTGGCCAGCGGCGTGTTGCGCGTGTGCACCTTGAGGATCTCCTCGCGGCCTTTGACGTCGGGGGTGGAGACGACGATGCGGCGGTCGAAGCGCCCCGGCCGCAGCAGGGCCGAATCGAGGATGTCGGGGCGGTTGGTGGCGGCAATGATGATCACGCCCTCGTTGGCGTCGAAGCCGTCCATCTCGACCAGCAGCTGGTTCAGGGTCTGCTCGCGCTCATCGTGGCCGCCGCCCAGGCCGGTGCCGCGCTGGCGGCCCACAGCGTCGATTTCGTCGATGAAGATCAGGCAGGGGGCGTGCTTCTTGCCTTCGTCGAACAGGTCGCGCACGCGCGAGGCGCCGACGCCGACGAAGAGCTCGACGAAATCGGAGCCGGAGATCGAAAAGAAGGGGACGTTGGCTTCGCCGGCGATGGCCTTGGCCAGGAGGGTCTTGCCCGTGCCGGGAGGCCCGATGAGCAGCACGCCCTTGGGGATCTTGCCGCCCAGGCGCTGGAATTTCTTGGGCTCCTTGAGGAACTCGATGATCTCTTCCAGCTCGTCCTTGGCCTCCTCCACGCCGGCCACGTCCTTGAACGTGAACTTGTTGCGGTCGCCGGTGAACAGGCGGGCTTTGCTCTTGCCGAAGCTGAAGGCCTTGTTGCCTCCCTGCTGGCGCATGATCATCATCCAGAAGCCGATGAGGATCACGAAGGGGGCCCAGGAGAGGAGGATGCCCAGCCACTCGTTCTTGTTCAGCTTCTCCACTGCGATGTTGACCTTGTGCTGGCGCAGCCGGTTGATCAGGTCGGGGTAGTCAACGGGGATGGTGGATTCGTAGCGGGTATAGTCGCTGCCGTCCTCGAGGTTCATGTCGCCGCTGATGACGTTGCTGGCGATGCGGGCGCTGGAGATCTGGTCGTTCTCGACCTTGTCCATGAACTCGGAGAAGGTCAGTTCCTTGGTCTTGCTGCTGGAAACGTTGCTGAGCATGTTCCATAGCATGATGAGGACCAGCACGAAGAACAGCCAGAAGAAGATGCCTTTCGGGGCTTTTGCAGTAATTTTATTCATCGTCTCTTTTTTCCTTTAGATTGAATTGTATTATAACATAAACAGGGCGTTTTTGAAAAAGCGCCCGCTCCGCCGCCTCAAATCACCTTATTTCCCGCTGAGGCGGGACATGACTCAAATAACCTTATGCCCCGCTGATGCGGGACACGACTCAAATGACCTTGTGCCCCGCTGAGGCGGGACATGACTCAAATAACCTTATGCCGGCGGCCTACCTTGGCAAAGGCTGCGATGGCCTTCTCAATGTGCTCCGGGGTGTGCGCCGCGGAGATCTGCACGCGGATGCGCGACTGGCCGCGCGGCACAACCGGGAAGAAGAAGCCGACCACGTAGATGCCCTCGGCGTACAGGTCACGGGCCATCTGCTGCGACAGCTGGGCGTCGTTCTCGAACTTGCGGAACAGGACCGGCACGATGGGGTGGACGCCTTCGTTGATATCAAAGCCGAGCCGGGTCATCTCGGTGCGGAATTTCGTGGTGTTGGCCATCAATCTCTGGCGCAGGTCGTTGCTCGTTTCCAGGAGGTCGAAGGCGGCGATGCCGGCGGCGGCGATCGACGGGGCGAGGGTGTTGGAAAAAAGGTAGGGCCGCGACTTCTGGCGCAGGATCTCGACGATTTCCCTGTGGCCGGTGGTGAATCCGCCGGTGGCCCCGCCCATGGCCTTGCCCAGGGTGGAGGTGATGATGTCCACCTGGCCGAGGGCGTCGTTGACCTCGATGGCGCCGCGGCCGGTCCGGCCCAGGAACCCGGTGGCGTGCGAATCGTCGACCATGACCAGCGCGTCGTAAATATTGGCCAGTTCGATGATGCCCTTGATGTCGGCGATGTCGCCGTCCATGGAAAAGACGCCGTCGGTGGCGATGAGGATGTTGCGCGCCGGGACGGGTTCCCGGTCGAGGCCCGGCCCGTCCCAGACGTCCATGCCTTCACGGGCTTTTTTCAGGGCGTTCTCCAGGGAGCGCATGTCGGAATGCTCGTAGATGAAGCGTTTGGCCTTGCACAGGCGGATGCCGTCGATGATGCTGGCGTGGTTCAGGGAGTCGGTGATGATGGCGTCCTCGCTGCCGAGCAGGCTCTCGAAGAGGCCGCCGTTGGCGTCGAAGCAGGAGGAGTAGAGGATCGTGTCCTCCGTATGGTAGAACTGCGAGATCCTCTCCTCCAGGCGTTTGTGCAGGTCCTGGGTGCCGCAGATGAAGCGCACCGAGGCCAGACCGAAGCCGTAGCGGTCCAGCGCCTCGTGGGCGGCGCGGATCAGGTCGGGATGGTTGGCCAGGCCCAGGTAGTTGTTGGAACAGAAATTGAGCACTTCACGGGTTTCCGAACCGGCGGGGAACTGGACGTTGATCTCGGGCTTCTGGCTGGTGAGGATCGTGCGCTCCTCCTTGAACAGCCCCGAATCCTTGATCTTGATCAATTCCTGCTTGAAGTCGTATTTGATTCGCTGGTACATGGCGTCTCCTTTCCGGTCCATTCTACACCAAAGGGCCCGGGAAATAAAGCAGGGTCGGGCGGCCCTGGGGAAGCGAATGGACCGGGCATTGAAATTTTTATCTTAAACTTGTATATTAAAAAAATGCCTCAGACGTCAGCCGGTTCGCCGGGCCGCAGCGTCCTTGCGTTGTCCTTTGCCCTGGCCGTTTTTTTCCTGGCCGCAGGCCTGGCGCCCGGCCTTGACCCGAAGAAGGAGATCGGTCATTTCATCATCGATCTCTGGTCCACCGACAACAGCGACATCCCGCAGAACTCGGTCCTGTGCCTGCTTCAGACCCGGGACGGCTACCTCTGGGCCGGGACCTATGAAGGGCTGTGCCGCTTCGACGGCAGGCATTTCACGGTTTTTGACAAGTCCAACACGCCCGAGATCCAGAACAACGGCATGCTGGTCATGGCCGAGGCCCCCGATGGGGCGCTGTGGATCGGCACGCCCAACGGTTTGCTGTGCCGCCGCGACGGCACGTTCCGCAATTACACCACGGCCGACGGCCTGGCGAGCGATTCCATCCTGTCGCTCTGCTTCGATCGCCGGGGGATCCTGTGGATCGGCACCACCCTCGGGCTCAGCCGCTACCAGGACGGCATTTTTTCCGACATCAGCGCCCAGGCCGGGATGGAGCTGGGCTACGCGTCCGCCCTCGCCGCCGGACTGGACGGCAGGTTGTGGGTCGGGACCAACAAGGGCCTTTTCAGCTATGCCAACGGCCGCTTCACCCCTATTGCCCTCCCCGGCGGCAAGGCGGGCAACACCGTCTGGTCCC
>JAQUQF010000051.1 GCA_028749105.1 Acidobacteriota bacterium
GAAACCTTTGCTGAACAGGAAGGCGAGCGGCGAGCCGTAAAAGGTCAAGGGCAGGAAATGCTGGATAAGGAAGGGGACGGGGAAAAGGCAGCCGACGTGAAAGGGATTCCGGATAACCCTGCTGAGAACAAAGAGGACGAAGACCGCCAGGGCGATGCACTGCAGGAACTCGGGGAAAATCCGCAAGCGGCCGCCATGGGCGACAACGACCTGGGTGCTGCCGCCGAAGAACAGCAGCAGCGGAAAGAAAAGATGAAAAAGGTCATACCGCCTGTTGCCTTTTGTTTTTTCAAGCAATTTGATCGTGTTCATCCCCGAGCAGGCAAAAAAGAGGGGGGCGGCAAAGGTGCCGAAAGGGAGAAGTCGCGCCGAAATGAAATGCGCGGCAAGCATCAGCAGGCAGGCGATGCCCTTGGTGATGTCGATTTCCAAGATGCGGCCTTTTGCCGGCCATTCATTCATTGGGGACCCTCCTTTATTGGGAATGGGTGAAGTCGCAAGGCCCAATTCTACAACACTCCGGTCCGCTTGGGAATCCCCCGGTTTTCGACCGCACCCGCGCCCTATGGTACAATCGTTCCGACGCCGACGGGGCGCCAGGGGGAACAACTTGATGAAGATCGCCTTGCTGCAATTCGATTCGGGAAGGCATGACCTGGCTGCCTTCGAGCGTGACCGCCGGGAATTCCTGTCTCCTCTTCGCAATGAGTTCGAGTTGACCGCCGCCCGGTCCCCGGGAGAAGCCGAAGCTGATTTGCAGGTCATATTCGTCGCTTCCGGGGGCTGCGAGCAGAAATTCCGCCAGCTGTATCCCGGCCTGGCCAAGCCGCTCATCCTGCTGGCCGATGGCCAGCACAATTCCCTGGCCGCCGCACTCGAGATCTCCAGCTGGATACGCCAGCAGGGGGAACACGCCGAGATCGTTCACGGTGACAGTCGCTTCATTGTCAACCGCCTGAAGGAACTGGCACGCTTCGGGCATGTCCGGCGGATGTTGGCCGGCCGCATCGGCATCATCGGCGAACCTTCCGACTGGCTGATCGGTTCGGCGATCGACCGCGCTGCGGCAACAAAGCGCTGGCGGACCGAATTCGTGGACATCGATCTGGCTGAACTAAAGAGACGGCAGCCGACGCAAGCCGAAGTCGCCAAGATTGCCGGGGAATTCATCGATCAGGCGGAAACCCTGGACGGCGTGGACAAAAAGGCGGTCGAAGCAGCAGCCAGGCTCTACCCGGCCCTGAAAAATATTTTCAAACGCCAGCGGCTGCAGGCGGCTACACTGCGCTGCTTCAGCCTGATCGAGACGCTCGACACCAGCGGCTGCCTGGCCCTCTCCCGGCTCAACGACGAGGGGCGGATCTGCGGCTGCGAGGGCGACGTGCCGGCGGCGTTCTCCATGCTCCTGCTCTTCGCCCTGACCGGCGAGACCCCCTTCATGGCCAATCCGGCCGCCATCGACAGCCGCAGCAATCAGCTCATCCTGGCTCACTGCACGGTCCCGCGGCGCGCCGTTTCCAGATACCGGCTGCAGACCCATTTTGAAACCGGCCTGGGGGTGGGACTGAGCGGGGACTTCGCCGCCGGCCCTGTCACGGTATTCAAAACGGGAGATCCCGACCTGGGGAACTATTTCGTTTCAGGCGCGGAGGTGATCCCCGGATGTCCCCAACCCGGCCTGTGCCGCACACAGGTCCGCCTGCGCATGCGGGAACCGGTCGGGTATTTCCTGAACGCGTCGCTGGCCAATCACCACCTGCTGGTCCGCGGCGACCATGCCCGCATCATAGATGAGTTCATGCACTATTGCGGCTGCCGCAGGGTGAAAACAATCGAATCATATCCCGAGGATCAGACCCTGCAATAATCCGCTACCTGACTGAAGTTCGCCCCACAGCGCCCGTTCGGCAATTGACTTTCCAATCTTTCGTACATAAAATTTACGTATAGGCATATAGAATTTTAAGCCATTCGTTGTATGCAGTACAGGGGGGGCGAGATGAAACATTTGTTTGAACCAATTCATCAGCGTTGCGTGTCGATCGTTGTTCTCTTGGCGTGCGGTTTCTTGTTTCAACTCCTCGGGTCGGCAACATTGCCGGCACAAGAAAACATGGTTGAATCTTTCTCTATATCCTCGAAAGCCGTATCGAAGGACCGAAGCGGCATCGGCACGCTTGATGTCATCTTCCTCTTCTGCTTCTCCAGGGAATTGCAGGAAGATGATCTCATCAGCATTAAATTGACGGGCTCGGGAACCGATCTGGCCCCGGTGATAAGGAAAGTCGGGAAATAGGACCGCCCGACCCGGTCGCAAATGCGGCTAACCGTGCCGTTGCCCGAAATCATGGCCGCGGGGGCGACGTTTGCCGGAAACTCCGCCATCATCTCGTTCTCGACCCTGATCAACCTGAGCGGCCAGAGGAAACAACGGGCCACCCTGACCTATGATTTCATCGCGAAGGAGGATCGAACGGCAAGGCCGGAGTTCATATCCGGCGATCGCAAAACTGAGACTCCGAGCAAGAAGGCGGGAACGTCACCGGGGAAAACCGCCGGCGACAAAACAGGGCAGCCCCCAACCTTCCCAGAACTCCCACGGCACGAATCGGGAGCAGGATCCTTCCCCGGCGCCGCCCCCGAATCCGTGGACCAGCATTCCTCCCCCATTGGGCCAAGCGGGGGCAACGTCTCGTTGACATCAGGAGCCCGGGTCGAGATCCCGCCGGGGGCATTGGCCAAGCCCACCACCATCACCCTGCGCCAGATGAAATCGCACCAGGATAATATGCAGATCTATTCCATCGAGGCGGGAACGGCCCCCTTGACCATTCCCGCTACCTTGACGTTTCCAATCACCTCGAGTTCCGGGAATCCGGCGCTCTCGGTGGACATCCTCCATTTTCATGGCGTGAACGACAAGGTGACGCTGCTTCCCAGCCAGTGGCAGCCTGGGGGCAGAGAGGTGACCTGTCAAACCAAGGAATTCAGCATCATCGGCGTGGTGATATTGTCCGCTCCCTATTTTTACGCTTTGGGCAGGGAGGTGACGATCCGGCTGCTCGCCAATGACCTGGAAAACTTCAATCATTTTGTGGAAGCGGCCTTGAATGCCGCCACCAACAAATCGATCTTGCTTTCGAGCGTGGGATACAATCAATTCCAGCCCAACACGATGTGGTGTTGGTCGAGCAGTCTGTCAGCGCTCCTGCAAACGACGCGTTCCCTTAAAAAGCATCTGGCCGACCCGCTCAAACCCCAATCCTTGGCCGCTCTATGGGGCTATCGCCGTTCCGGATACATCCGAACGGGACCCTCCCCAACAGAGTGGCTGAGCGACAACAGCTCGTTGTTTTCAACCCTCCGCTCCAAGGCAGGCGCTCAAGTCGAGGGAAAATGTTTTACCCGTTTCCCCGCGTTGGCGGTATATCTCATTTCACAGATCGATCAAGGATACCCGGTTACCATCGATATTCATTCCAAGACCCACATGCTCAATGTCGTCGGCTATCATAGCCTGGGGCCCTGGATCCACGATCCGGTCAGCCATCTGCAGCCCTACCTTACTTCCTGGAAAGATTTTTTCAACGTCATTAACCAGGGAACAGCATCGTTTATCAACAACTACGTCTTGACCACTGTCATCAAGCGTGATGTTCGCAATAATCCGCCCATCTATGCGATCAACCTTCCGAGTTGCGAATTCAATGCCGTTTCTTCAGCCCATGTCAATGAGATGGGCCTTTATTTCACCTTGCCTGAGCGCGGCGCCCATGCGGGTTTCAAATGGGACGGCACAGCGGAACGGTATGGGATGCGGCTCATTGCCGGACGGCCCAATGGGCCTGATGAAGAACCTTTGGAGGAGCTTTTCATCGGCTACCAGACGCAAATCGGAGAAAAAAACATCGAGGTCACCAACAGCACGGAGAAAAAAGTCCTGGCGTCGATCCGCCTGGAACTGATGGACGGCAGGACCCGGCACACCGTGAACGTGGCCAAACGGGACGTGTCGTTGGATCATCGGCAGATCAGCCGCCACGATCTTCCCAAAACACTCTTGTTCCCGCTGCTGCATAAGGAATTTCCTGATTCCGGGAGTATGCTGGCGCGCACGATCTTGACCGTGGACGGCGAAGACAAAGACATGGTCCTGGCTTTCTGCAAATACCGACTATTTTCGCTCGTCTCCGCCTCGGCAATCTCATCGGGAAACGCCGAAGAATCAAGAATGACCTTGAAAGGCAGCGGATTGGCAAAGGGGGAAATGGAGCTGATTATCGAGATTCCCTCCAAGGATCCTGTGATCATTTCCGTACCCTCGGCCAACAACGACCTGGAGAAAATCGTCGTGATCGGCCAATCGGTGCAGGCGCTCAGGGATGCCACGGTTTTTCTGCGCATTCGGCCTTTGGACTCGGCAACGAATGCCCATTTTGATCGGGCCGGATTGGAAACCAACCGTGTTCCCGTCATCACCGGTGGAAGGCTGATGGAGGTATCGACGGCCGATGACCCAGAGATTCAAATTCCGCCGCCGCCCACGGAACCGCTGAAGAAGAAATAGGAGGATCAGGCCTCGGGGGGATTCAGCATCTCTTCGCGGCTGTGGCGTGACCGCGGACGATATCTGATACCTGGCCGTAGTTTTCCGGGGTGCAGAACAGCCGTGCGACGACCCGCCAGGAGTTCTTCAGGACGATCACCCTCTGCGCAGGGTATTCCTTGAACTTGCGGATCTTCTTCCAGGAGATCCTTCCGGCCTGGCCGGCTATGGCGAGCGCTCCGACGCCCGCTACGGTTGGCTTGCCGCTCAGGAGCCCGATGATGAACGCCAGGGGGCCAGCCGCTCGCCCGGCCTTGCTGCGCGTCTCCCAAGCTACTTTTTTTTCGGAGAGTTCAAACCTCATGGCATAGCGGTTGGCAAAAAGCAAAAGGGAAATAAGATAGGAGAGGATGGTGATCCCGGCCGCGAGACAAAAGAATATTTTGAGCATAAAAGGGAAAGCGTCGATTTTCCCGGAAATGATGCAGATCAGCAAGGAGATGCCGGCCGTGATCAAGAAGGTGAAAAAGAAGAGCTTGGCCAAATCATAGATATAGAAGCGATTGCCAGCGAGCTGAATGCCCACTTCCCAAAACGCCAGCGGCTGGTCCGTCTTATCCGGCGTACTGTTTTTTTTCATCTTTTTCCTCCTTGCGAATCGCCCTAGTCCCACTCGAACACATGTTGGGATAAGTGTTTCGTTTCGTTGAGCTTGGCCAGCACGAAGCCGCGCATGCTGTGGCGGATCAGACATATCGTCTTCATTAGAGGGAAATATATGGCAGTTTCGTGCGTACGGTGACGCGGCGATCGCCGCCCTGGTCAGTTTCAATGTTCACGGCCACAGCTTGGGGCAAAGCGAAATAATCGGGCGCCAGGTACTGGGCCCATTCCACGGCCACGATACCGGCGCCAATAAACTCGTCGACCGGGTTTTCCACCTCCGCCGGCATCAGCCCCAGGCGGTAAAGATCGAAGTGGTACAGGTCGACTTTTCCGCTGTAAAGGTTCATCAGCACGTAGGAGGGGCTGACCACCTCCTCGACGGGGATGTCCAGGGCCGCCGCCAATCCCTTGATGAAAACGGTCTTCCCCGCCCCGAGTTCGCCGCTGACCAGGACGATCTCGTCCCCGTGCAGCAGACGTCCCAGACTCTCGCCCAAGGCCAGGGTCTTTTCAGGAGCCGAGGAAAGGAGAGTGAAATCCATAGGCTTTCAGGAAGCTTTTCGGGATGAATGAGGTGATGTCGCCGGCGGTCAGTCCCGCCTCGCCCATCTCGCGGGCGGCCAGGTCGCCGGCATAGCCGTGCAGGAAAACGGCCGCGGCCAGGATGAGATCCATGGCCTGCCTGGGGTAGAACTGGGCGATGAGCCCGGCGATCATGCCGCCAAGGACATCACCGCTGCCGGCCGTCGCCATGCCGGGGTTGCCGGTCGGATTGACCCAGACCCGCCCCTGCGGGGAAACCGTCAGGGTATGGTGCCCTTTCAGCACGAGATAGACACCACGCTTGAGCGCGTAGTCACGGGCCAGGGTCAGCCGTTCGCGCTGGATGTCGACAACGGACTTCCCGGTCAGGCGGGCGAACTCGCCAGGGTGCGGCGTCAGCACCAGCGGCCGCTGGCTGCGACCTTTCAGCAGTTCCGCCTGGGAGGCAAGGACATTGAGGGCATCGGCGTCGAGGACCAGCGGCGACTTCGCCTTCTGCAGCAGCATGGCGACGATGCGCAGCGTGTCCGGCGTCTCGCCCAGCCCGGGCCCGGCCAGGACGCAGGAAAAATCGTCCAGCCTGTTGGAGATATCCTCGGGTTTCTTGAAAGGCAGGGTCATGACCTCGGGATGGGCCAGGACCGACAGGTCGCGGTTCTGCGGCGGCACAGCGGCGGTGCAGAGTCCCGCGCCGCTCTTCAGCACGGCGTAGGAGGCCAGAATGCCGGCCCCGGGCTTTTCCGCCGACCCGGCGACGACCAGGGCGTGACCGAACTCCCCTTTGTGGGCCGCGCGCGGACGCCTGGCCAGCAGCGGCCGGAGGTCGACCGGCTCGGTCAGGCGGATGTAATATTCATCCTTGTCCTCCAGGTCGTGCGGGATGCCGATGTCCACGATGCGGATGCGGCCGCAGTCGGGGTTGCCGTCCGGGTTCAGGTGGGCCCATTTCAGGGCATGAATGGCGGCGGTGATCCGGGCGCGGATATGGACGCCGGCAGCGGGGAAAAAGCCTTCGCCCAGGCCCGAAGGGATGTCCACGGCGGCGACGGGAATGCCCGAGCCGTTGACCGCTGCGAACACCTCGGCGAACAGTCCGGCCGTCACCGGCTTGTCCAGGCCGGTGCCGAACACGGCATCGACCAGGAAGGTCTCGCCGGCATCGCAGCCGGCCAGCAGCTTTTTCAAGTGGGCTGCGGAAGGGACCGCTTCGGGGAGGGAGCCCGACTCCAGCAGGCGGTCGTAATTGGCCTTGGCCGCGGGGCCGAGCTCGCCGGGCCGGACCAGAAGCAGGACGCGCGCGTCGTAGCCGCGCTCCAGCAGCAGGCGGGCAATGGCCAGGCCGTCGCCGCCGTTGTTGCCCTTGCCGGCCAGCACCAGGCAGGATGGAAAGCGGTTGCGGGGAAAGACCTCGCAGAAATAGTCGCAGCAGGCGCCGGCGGCGTTCTCCATCAGCTCGATGGCTGGGATGCCGCAGCGCTCAATGGCTGTGCGGTCGATCTCCTTCATCCAGGAGTTGAGCAGGACCTTCATCACTCCCCGGTTTTCTTCTTTGCCTTCTTTTCCTTCTTGCCGTTGCTCTTGGCCGGTTCGGCCGTCTCCTTTTTGACGATCTGGTCGAGCTGGCTGGCGAAAATGCCGCTGAAAGCCCCCTCATCCTTGTAGGCCACCTTGACCTCCTTGACCGGCTTCTTCTTTTCTTCCGCTTCCTTGGCGCCGGTCGCCTCGATCAGGTCCTCCTGCAGGATCTGCTTCTTGATCTCGTCGAGCTCAATCTTTTCTTCCAGGATCTTCTTCTGGCCTTTCTTTGCCGTCTTGACCGACTTTTCCGGCTCGAGCTTTTTCTTCTGTTTCTTGATTGCGTCGGGCTTGGCCGGGAGTTCGGCGAACGTTTCCGCAGGCTTGGCGGACCCTTCCTTGACGTAGGGCTTGCGGGCGGGACGGGCCGCGGCGGCGCTTTCCTGCGCGGCGAAGGCGGCCTCGGCGCGGCGCTGCGATTCCCTTTCCTCCAGCGCTTTCTGCTTCTGCCACATCTCTTCCTCGCGCTTTTTGCGCCGCTCCTCGCGCAACAGGCGGATCTCCTCCTGGGCCTTGAGCTCTTCATCCTGCTGCAGCTTGCGCGACTCCTCGCGCCTGCGCTTCTGGTCCTCGATCAGTCCCTGGCGGCGCAGCTTCTCCTCCTCCTCGATCTCGACGACGGCGTCGGAATCGAGGTAGAAGACCCCGGCCATCTTCTCGGCGGGGATGAACTCGGGGTTGCTGAGGATGACCTCCTCCACCAGGCGCAGGTCGATGGGGGCGATCAGGTCGAGGATGTGGTAGAGGCGCAGGATGTGGATCTCGTAATTCTTCTCGCGGTTGCCGAACTCCAGGAAGATCTTGTGGAACAGCTTGTTGTAGGTCTCGGACTTGCGGAACTCCTCCAGACGCTCGGTCAGGACCTGGAAGACCTCGGTCTCCAGGAAGATCGAGCGGTTGGGCGCGACCGTGGAGGCCATCTTCTCCCCCGAGGGGACGAACACCTTGCGCTCGGGGTCATAGATGATCTTGTCGGTGATGGCGCCCTTCTTGGTCGTCTTCACCGTGAACTGGAAATCCCCGGACGCGGTCTGCTCGAAAACGAGCACCGTTCCCTGCAGGGCCTTGCAGCCTTCGAAGATCTTGTCGAAGCCCAGGAGCAGGTTCTCGTCGGGATAATAGTACAAGGTGTGCTTCTTGTGGGTCTGGGTATCGGTGGCTTCGATCTCCATGGTGTCGCCGAAGCGGTACAGCCCGGGCTTCAGGCGCACGGCACCGGAAGCGATCTCGCGCTGGGTCAGGTAGTAGCGCGTCTCGCCCTCGGTGAAGATCTGCTCCTCGAACTTCTTGCGCTTCTGCGGCAGGTTCTTGCGGTCGGCGAAGCTGACCTTGGCCAGGAAGGGATTGGCCTCGCTGACCAGGGAGTTCTTGCGGATCTGGTAGAGGGCCGAGATCAGGTGCCACTTGCCCCAGCCGGCGCCGCTGGTCTGCACCAGGTCGATCTTGTATTGGCTGGCCATGATGATGTTCAGGGCGAAACAGGTGGCGGCGAAATCAGGCGCGGACGGGTCGACCTTGCAGAAATTCTCGACGAAGAACTCCGTGCTCTCCGAGGACGGCCGGCTTTTGAGGAATTCGCGGATGGAGGTGAAGACCTCGGGGGCGATCTTCTTGAGGTTCTCCTTGAGCAGCACCTTGCCGTTGCTGAAGGCGATGGCGGGCTCCTTGTTCAGCAGCGCCGTCAGTTTCTTGCGCAGATGGTTGAAGTCGCGCTCGATCAGCGGCGACTGGGTCTGGCGCGGATCGATGTCGGCGGTGATGAACTCGGCCGGGCGGCTGGGTGTCTCCTCTTTGTGCGGCAGCAGCAGTTCGATCTTCTGCCTGACCAGGTATTCGGTGTACTTGCGGAACTCGGAGGTGCCGTCGTAGCTGAGGCGGATCTCGTCGCGGTTGCCGCGGTTGCGCGCCTCCTCGACCTTGAGGATGATGCCCTGGTCGACCGTGATGTACTTCTTGTTGCCCACCGGCAGCTGGCCCGGATACTCCTTGTAGATCAGGTCGCCGGCGCTGTATTCGCAGCCGGGGTCATAAACCTTGACCCGGCTCTTGCGGTCGTCGCGCGTCTTGAACAGCGCCACCTGGTAGACGAGGTCCTCGAAGTCCAC
>JAQUQF010000355.1 GCA_028749105.1 Acidobacteriota bacterium
GTTCACCGGCGTGTCGTAGATGTCCATCGGCGTGCCGCTTTGCTGGATGACCCCCTCATTGACGATGGCGATCTTGGAGCCCATGGTCATGGCTTCCACCTGGTCGTGGGTGACATAGATGCTGGTGGTCTTCAGCTGGAAGTGGAGCTTGGAGATCTCGGCCCGCATCTGGCCGCGCAGCTTGGCATCGAGGTTGGAGAGGGGCTCGTCAAACAGGAAGACCGACGGCTTGCGCACGATGGTGCGCCCCAGCGCCACACGTTGGCGCTGGCCGCCGGACAGCTGCTTGGGCTTGCGCTCCAGCAGCTTGCCGATGCCCAGGATGCGGGCAGCCTCCTGCACCCTTTCGTCAATTTCGGCCTTGGGAACCTTGCGCATCTTCAGCGCAAACGCCATGTTGTCGTAGACATTCATGTGCGGGTAAAGGGCGTAGCTTTGGAAGACCATGGCCAGGTCGCGGTCCTTGGGAGGCACCTGGTTCATCACCCTGCCGTTGATGAGGATCTTGCCCTCCGTGACCTCCTCCAACCCGGCCACAAGGCGCAGCAGGGTGGTTTTGCCACAGCCCGACGGGCCGACCAGCACCATGAACTCGCCATCGGCGATGCGCAGGTTGATCCCCTTGACCACGGTGACATCGCCGAACCTCTTGGATACGTTTTCCAGAATGACTTCAGCCATCTGCCCCTGCCTCCGATTCTTCCATGATTAAAAAGTAAGAATCAGATAATCCGTCTCCAGTTTCAATATTTTGAATGATACTATTCTTCATATCCGGAAAGAAAAAGTCAATATTTTGAAACATCTATTTTATTTTATTCCGGGCGCCTGCCGCTTGAAGCCCAAGCGGTAAAAAGATTATAATGCAAACAACAATGGCTCGGGCCAACGGGAGGAAGAACGTGAACAAGAAAACGACCTCATTTCTTCTGGCCGTGTTTCTGGCGACCGCGCTCGCCGCCGCTTCAACGGCGGACTGGCATCGCGATGCGGTTTTTTACGAAGTGTTCGTGCGCAGCTTCTTTGACAGCGACGGCAACGGCATCGGCGATTTGAAAGGGCTGACCGCCAGGCTAGACTACCTCAACGACGGCGATCCGGCCACCGCCACCGACCTCGGCGTCACCGCCCTCTGGCTCATGCCGATCTCCGAGTCTCCTAGCTACCACGGCTATGATGTATCCGACTACTATAGCATCGAGCAGGACTATGGGACCATGGAGGACTTCAAGCGCCTGGCCGCCGAGGCCCACAAGCGCGGCATGCGCGTCAGCATCGATCTGGTGTTGAACCATACCTCGAGCCAGCACCCGGACTTCCTGGCCGCCGCCGATGATGCCAGCCCGAAGCGCGACTGGTACGTCTGGAAAACGACGAAACCCGCCGGCTGGGGACAGCCCTGGACATCGGGAAGCGCCTCGGATTACGTCTGGCACCCGTTGCGGGCCGGCGAGTACTACTACGGATTGTTCTGGGACGGCATGCCGGACCTGAACTATGCCAATCCCGCCGTGCAGGAGGAGATGATCCGCGTGGCCAAGTTCTGGCTGGCGGCCGGCGCCGACGGCTTCCGCCTCGACGCGATCCGCTACCTGATCGAGACGGGACCCGGCAAGGGACAGATGGATACGGCCGAGAATCATGCGTACCTCGCCCGTTTCTGCCGGGAAGTGAAGCAATTCAAGCCTGACTGCTATCTGGTCGGCGAGATCTGGACCGACCTCGATACCGTCGCCACCTACCTCGGCTCTCCCCAGGAGCTGGATTCGGCCTTCAACTTCGACCTGGCCGGGGCCATCGTCGGCGGGGTCAAGGACAGGAATTACGCCTACATCAACGCCATCCAGGAGGTGACCCTGGAAACCTATCCCCAGGGGACCGCCGACGCTGTCTTCCTGACCAACCACGACATGGACCGCGTCGCCTCCGTGTACGGGCCAAATATGGACAAGCTCAAGCTGGCCGCCTCGGTGCTGCTGACCCTCCCGGGCACGCCCTACATCTATTACGGCGAGGAGATCGGCATGCCGGGCACCAAGCCCGACGAGAACATCCGCAAGCCCATGCTCTGGAGCAGCGGCGCCAATGCCGGCTTTTCCACGGCCAGGCCCTGGAACGCCCCGGCGCGCGTGCGCCCGGGGATCAACGTTCAGGAAGAGTCGGAAAATCCCGACTCGCTTCTCAGCCACTACCGCCGCCTGGTCCGCCTGCGCAACGACAGCATCGCCCTGCGCCGCGGCGACTATCAGGCCGTGCGCCTGGAGAACAAGAACATCTATGCCTATCTGCGCCGCCACGAGCAGCAGTCCGTGCTGGTCGTGCACAATTTTTCCGACCAGCCGCAGCCGGGCTTATTTCTGCCCGTTGACATGAAGCTGGTCATCTGCCGCGACCTGAGCTCCATTCAGCCGGTCACCGAGATCGCTCCCCTCGCCCCCTTTGCCACGCGGGTATATGAAGTGGCCGCGGTCCCGGTCGCCGATGCCGAATAGCGGGCGTTATTCGTAAAAACCCAGCAGCCTCTTTTCCGCCAACCAGTCGGCGATGCGGTTGCAGACGCCCGCGATGTCATCGTCGGTCACGTCAATCTCCAGATGCGGCAGAAGCGAATCCTCTACCGCTGCCCGCATCT